>JBCBPG010000219.1:0-6800 GCA_039820865.1 Pseudomonadota bacterium | reverse complement strand
GGGGGGGCGGGGGGGGGGGGGGGCGGGGGGGGGCCCGGGGGGCGGGCCGCCCACCCCACCGGGCTTGGCGGGGGCCCCCCGCCGCGGCCAGCGCGGCACCTGCGTTGGCCTTGGCGTTGGCCTTGGCATTGGCGTTGGCGTTGGCGGGGTGCAGCGGTGGCGTGTGACCCGGCCTGGTCCAGCCCCTCAGAAGCGCTCGGCGGCCACGATCCGGCCGGAACGGCGACCGACGCGAAAGGCGAAGTCGTGCCCGTTGCGCACCGCGAAGACGTCGAAGCCGCGGCCGCGGCGGTCGACGTCGATCGCGCGGAAGCCGAGATCGCGGAGCGAGCGGCGGATCTCGCGGCGGTACTGGCCGACGAAGCGCCCTTCCAGCCGGCGCTCGATGCGCTCCTCGCGCCGGGCCTTTCGGGCGGCGGCATAGGGCGCGTAGTAGGGGTGCGCATACACGCGGTCGAACGCCCCGTCGCCGAGGCGGATCGTGACCGAGCCCCTGACATCGGCCGGGTGGAACGCAGGGGGGTCGGCGCTGGCGCTGCCGGCGGCGAAGGGCAGGGCGGCCGCGATCATGGCGGCGGCGAGCGTGGGATACCGGCTCATCTCGGGCTCCTTCCGGTGTCGTTGCTGCGGGTCCGATGATCGAGGAACGGGCTGCGCGGCCGCTTCCGGTGGCGCCGCGTCTCACGAAGCCTTGTCGGCCGGGAGCGACGGAAACCGGCGCGGGGACAGTTGCGATCCGCCGCTGCCTGCGGACAGCCCGTCGCAGACCGCCCCGCCGCCGGTCATCCTCGCCGGAGGGCCTGCTCGCGGCGCCGCCCACCGGGCCTGGCGCGACGGAGCCGGCGGCCCGGCGGCGGCGGGCGGGCGGGTGGGGCCGTCGCCGGGCCGCCGGTGGCGCAGGCGACCAGGCCGAGACGCATGGCTTGGCGGGGCCGTTCGCGCGACCCATGCTCCGGCCGGGACCGACGGGGTCCGGCAGGCGGCAGCTTGGGAGCGTTCATGGTCTTCTTCCTCACCCTCATCCTGGGCTGCCAGCTGGCTGGCGAGCTCGTGGTCGCGGGGCTCGGCCTCGCGCTGCCGGGGCCGGTGCTGGGCATGGCGCTGCTCTTCGCCGGGCTCTGCGTGGCGGGACTGCCCGGCGACCTCGCGCGCGTGGCCGACACGCTGCTCGCCAACCTCTCGCTCCTCTTCGTGCCGGCGGGCGTGGGCGTGATGCTGCATGCCGGGCTGATCGGGCGTGACGCGCTGGCGCTCCTGCCGGCACTGCTGGTCTCGACCCTGGTCACCATCGCGGTCACCGCGCTCGTCATGCGGGCGCTCGGGCGCGGCGCAGGGGAGGATGGCGCAGGGGAGGATGGCGCCGGGGAGGATGGCGCCGGGGAGGATGGCGACAGGACGGCGCAGGGCCATGCTGATGCCGGGGAGGGGCGGTGATGGAGGGGCCGATCACCGGGACGGCGGTCATCGCCGATACGGGCGGCGGGCTCCGCGACGTCTGGGTCTATCTCGCGCGCGATCCGCTGCTGCATCTCACGCTGACGCTGGCGGCCTTCCAGGCGGGCACATGGGTCTATCGGCGGGCGGGGATGAACCCGCTCCTGAACCCGGTGCTCCTGGCGGTGATCGCGGTGGTGGTGGCGCTGGCGGCGACCGGGACGGACTACGACACCTATTTCCAGGGTGCGCAGTTCGTCCACTTCCTGCTGGGCCCGGCGACGGTGGCGCTGGCGATCCCGCTCTACCGCCAGCTCGCCCGGCTGAAGCGTGACGCCCCGGCGCTGATCGCCAGCATCGTGGCGGGCTCGGTCGCGGCGACGGTGAGCGCGGTGGGCGTCGCCTGGGCGCTGGGGGCGGGGCGCGAGACGCTGATCGCGCTGGCGCCCAAGTCGGTGACCGCGCCGGTGGCGATGGGCATCGCCGAGGCGCTGGGCGGGCTGCCTTCGCTGACGGCGGTGCTGGTGATCCTGACGGGGATCATCGGCGCGATGCTGGGCCCGCCGCTGATGGATGCGCTGGGCGTGCGGGACTGGGCGGCGCGCGGGCTGGCGATGGGGACGGCGAGCCACGGGATCGGGACGGCGCGCGCGCTGCAGGTCGACGCGGTGGCGGGCGCCTTCGCGGGGCTGGCGATGGGGCTGAACGCGCTGATCACGGCGGCGCTGCTGCCGGTTCTCGCGCGGCTGGTGCTGGGGTGAGGAAGCGCTGGGGGCAGCGGGCGCCCCCGCTCCCGCCCCTCGCGGGGCGCTCGCATCGCCCACCCGCTGCCCCGACGGGGCTGCGCCCCGGGTGCCGGCGTGGCACGCCGCGGTAGGGTTGCGTTTACCGTGTCGGCGTCTCATCCCTAGGGCTGGGGCGGAAAGCCGGGCAGAGAAAGGCGGATGGGATGGCAGGCAGCGTCAACAAGGTGATCCTCATTGGCAATCTGGGGGCCGATCCGGAGGTGCGGAGCTTCCAGAACGGCGGGCAGGTCTGCAACCTGCGCATCGCGACATCGGAGAACTGGCGCGACAAGCAGTCGGGCGAGCGTCGCGAGCGTACCGAGTGGCACAACGTCGCGATCTTCAACGAGAACCTCGTGCGCCTGGCGCAGCAGTACCTGCGCAAGGGCTCGAAGGTGTATCTCGAGGGCCAGCTCGAGACGCGGAAGTGGCAGGACCAGTCGGGCCAGGACCGCTACACGACCGAGGTGGTGCTGCGGCCCTTTCGCGGCGAGATGACCTTCCTCGACCGTGCCGGTGAGGGCGGCGGCATGGGTGGCGGCATGGGCGGCGGCGACTTCGGCGGTGACAGGGCCGGTGGCGGCGGTGGCCGGCAGATGGAGGATCGCGGCGGCATGGGCGGTGGCGACCGCTCGGGCGGCGGTGGCGGTAGTGGCGGTGGCAGTGGCAGTGGCGGCGGCGGCGGTGGCGGCCGGGGCGGCTTCGGCAGCGAACTCGACGACGAGATCCCGTTCTGATGGCCGCCTTCTCGATGCCGCCCGGTGCGGGCGCCCCTGGCGATGGCAATGGCGGCGGCCAGGGGCGCAGCGGCCCCGCGAACCGCGCCGAGATGACGCCCGAGGAGCAGGCGCGCTTCTTCGAGATGGCCGACCAGTTCCTGGCGATCGCCAACAATGCGGTCGACGATCAGGGCGCGGGCCGCGTCTCGGCCGCGATGATGTTCGCCTGTGCGCGCTTCAACGCCTTCACCGCCCAGACCCAGGGCATGCCGCCCGGCGAGGTCGACGACGACGCGGTCAGGTACTTCCGCGACGAATACGAGAAGATGCTGCGCGAGAACATGAGCCAGACGCTGATCTCGCGGGGCTGATCTCGCGGGGCTGAGGCGTGGCAGGCCGTGCGGAGGAGCGACCGCGATCGGTCCTGGCTATGCCGGCCGCGGTCGCGGCCTGGTCGAGCGACGAATGCGACGCGGTGCTGGCGACGTTCAACGTGATGATCCGGCGCGGCGATGCCGAGGCCGCGAACCGGCCGGCGCACCGGGTGGTGGCGGCGATGATGATGGCCTCGGCCAACCTCTCGGCGCATGCCTGCCGCGACCTGAGGGGCGAGGCGGGGTCGGGCCATCCGAAGCTGCTGGCCGTCACGCGCGATGTCGTCGCGCATGGACTGACGGTCGCCCGGGCTGATCGCATGACGGGCCTGGCACCGGGCGCGCCGGACTTGGACACCGGACTCGGGGTGGCGGTCGCCCGCTGCCGGATCGACCGCAAAATCGACCGGTAAGCGGGGGGCCTGTCACAAGATCTCGCGCCCGGCGTTGCCGTGGCAGAGCGCGCCGTTCTATAAGAAGGGCTCGATTGTACGGGGCGGCGGGGCCGCCGGAGGGACCGGGTGACGGACGACCAGGAGAGCGGCGCGGAGGTGGCGAGCGCGGGCGGCGCCGGCGGCGACGGCACACCGCCCGGGGACGGTGGCGCGGGCACCCCGGCGCCCCCCTCGGGACCCACGATCTCGGTCGAGGACGAGGTCAAGCGCAGCTTCATCGAGTACGCGATGAGCGTGATCGTCAGCCGCGCGATCCCGGACCTGCGCGACGGCCTCAAGCCCGTGCACCGGCGCATCCTCTACACGATGCACGAGAACGGGCAGACCCAGGACAAGCCGTTCCGCAAATGCGCCACCGCCGTCGGCGACGTGATGGGCCGCTATCACCCGCATGGCGACAGCGCGATCTACGAGGCGCTGGTCAGGCTGGCGCAGGACTTCTCGATGCGCCTGCCGCTGATCGACAGCCAGGGCAACTTCGGCTCGATGGACGGCGATCCGCCGGCGGCCTACCGCTATACCGAGGCGCGGCTCGCCAAGGTGGCGAGCGAGGCGCTGCTGCAGGACATCGAGCTCGACACGGTCGACTTCGTGCCGAACTACTCGGCCGAGCGGACCGAGCCCGTGGTGCTGCCGGCGCGCTTCCCGAACCTGCTGGTCAACGGTTCGGCCGGCATCGCGGTCGGCATGGCGACCAACATGCCGCCGCACAACCTGGGCGAGGTGATCGATGCCACGCTGGCGGTGATCGACGACCCGGAGATCGACCTCGACGGTCTGATGGCGCTTGTGCCGGCGCCGGACTTTCCCACGGGTGCCATCATCCTGGGCAAGGTCGGCACGCGGAAGGCCTATGCCACCGGGCGGGGCAGCATCATGCTGCGCGCGCGGATCGACGAGAACGAGACCGAGGTGGCCGGCAAACCGCGGATCGTGGTCACCGAGATCCCCTACCAGGTGAACAAGTCGCGCCTGGTCGAGCAGATCGCCGAGCTCGCGCGCGAGAAGAAGGTCGAGGGCCTCGCCCATATCCAGGACGAGAGCGACCGCTTCGGCGTGCGCGTGGTCATCGACCTCAAGCGCGACGCGACGCGCGAGGTGGTGCTGAACCAGCTCTGGCGCTTTACCCAGCTGCAGACGACCTTTGGCTGCAACTTCCAGGCGCTCAATGGCGGGCGGCCGGAGCTCCTGGACCTGAAGACGATCCTGACCGCCTTCGTCGCCTTCCGCGAGGAGGTGGTGGCCCGGCGCACGGCGCACCGGCTGATGAAGGCGCGCGAGCGGGCGCACCTGTTGTCGGGCCTCGCGGTCGCGGTCTCGAATGTCGACGAGGTGGTGCAGACGATCCGGACCAGCCCCGACCCCGCCACGGCGCGCGAGCGGCTGAAGGAACGGCGCTGGCCGGCGATGGATATCGAGGAATACATCCGCCTGGTCGACGACCCGAACCACACGCTGAACGAGGACGGGACCTACAACCTCTCGGACGCGCAGGCGCGCGCGATCCTCGACCTGCGCCTGCAGCGCCTGACCGCGATGGGCGTCAAGGAGATCGGCGACGAACTCGGCAGCCTGGCCGAGAAGATCACCGACTATCTCGCCATCCTGCGCTCGCGCGAGCGCATCCTCGAACTCATCCGCACCGAGCTGGGCGAGGTCCGCGCGTCCTATGCCACGCCGCGCCGGACCGAGATCGTCGAATACGAGGGCGAGGTCGAGGACGAGGCGCTGATCGAGCGCGAGGAGATGGTCGTCACCGTCACCCATGGCGGCTACATCAAGCGCACGCCGCTGAGCGAGTTCCGCGAGCAGCGCCGCGGCGGCAAGGGCCTGGCCGGCATGTCGATGAAGGACGACGACGTCGTCACGCGGCTGTTCGTGGCCAACACGCACACGCCGCTGCTGTTCTTCACGACCGACGGCATGGTCTACAAGCTCAAGACCTGGCGGCTGCCGCTGGCCGGGCGCAACGCCCGCGGGCGGAACCTGAAGAACGTGATCGACGCGATCGGCGCCGAGGCCGGCATCGCCGCCATCCTGCCCGTCGACCGTGACGAGGAGGACTGGGAGAGCCTGCAGATCGTCTTTGCCACCTCGAGCGGGGACGTGCGGCGGAACCAGCTGTCGGACTTCACCAACGTCATGCGCAACGGCAAGATCGCGATGCGCCTGCCGGAGGACACGCGGCTGATCGGCGCGCAGATCTGCGACGAGGCCTCGGACTTCATGCTGGTCACCGCGGGCGGGCGCGCGATCCGCTTCTCGGTCGGCGACGTGCGCGTGTTCCGCGGGCGTGAGAGCACGGGCGTGCGGGGCGTCAAGCTGGGGGCAGGCGACCAGGTGGTCTCGATGGCGGTGCTGCGCCATTTCGAGGCCTCGCCCGAGGAGCGTGTCGCCTATCTCAAGCGCCGTCGCGCGGTGGCGGGCGAGCCGGAGAACGACGCCGAGGCCGAGCTCGAGGCGGGCGAGGAAGCGGTGGGCGACATCGCCCTGCCCGAGGGCCGCTATGCCGAGATGTCGGCCGCCGAGGAGCTGATCCTCACCATCACCGCGCGGGGCCTCGGCAAGCTCTCGTCCAGTCACGACTACCCGGTGCGGGGGCGCGGCGGGCAGGGCGTGGCGGCGATCGACCGGGCGATGCGGGGCGGGCGTCTGGCGGCGAGCTTCCCCGTCGCGCTCGACGACCAGATCATGCTGGTCACCGACCGGGGCCAGTCGATCCGCTGCCCGGTCGCGGACATCTCGTTCCGCTCCCGCTCGGCCGGCGGCGTCAAGGTCTTCAACACCGCCGAGGACGAGACCGTCGTCTCGGTCGCCCTGATCGCCGAGCGCGGCGACTAGATCGCCCCGCCCCACGCCCGGCCGCCGGGCAAGGCGTGGGGCAAGGCGTGGGGGCGATCACGCGTCCTTGGCGTTCTTGTAGAGAAAGTCGAGGAGGAGCAGGCCCAGATCCTCGACTTTCTCTACAAGAACGCCAAGGACGCGTGATCGCCCCCACGCCTTGCCCCACGCCTTGCCCGGCGGCCGGGCGTG
>JBCBPG010000218.1:0-6826 GCA_039820865.1 Pseudomonadota bacterium | reverse complement strand
GATGTCGTCGCGGTGCAGGCAGAAGGAGTAGACAGGCTCGTCCTGCAGGAACTGGAACACGACCCGCCAGTCAAAGGCAGCGGCGGCGATCCGCTCCTGGGCCGCGTCGTCGGGCGTCTTGAGAGAGAACCCGGCGGCATCGGCCGAGGCTTCCGCCTCGACGGGCCCCTGCACCGCGTCGCCCCACCCGCCCAGCTTCTCGGGATAGTCCTCCGCCCGGCCTTCCATCACCGCCATGAAACAGTCGGCGTACCGCTCGTGATCCGCGCCCTCCAGGACGACCGGACCCGGCGCGGCCAGGAGTTCATCGGGCACCAGGTCCAGCCGCTCGACCGCCCTCAGCGGCTCGGTGGCCAGCCGCGGCACCGTCTCCAGCGGCGGCTGCCGCGGCGCCAGGTCCGACAGATCCTCGGTATAGAGCAGGCGCACCGCCGACCGGCTGTCCGGCCAGGTGAGGTGGGGCTCCTTGAACACCGAGAGGAGGCCCGTCGCCGGCAGACCCAGATCCGCCAGCACCGCCGGCGGCATCTCGGCCAGCGCGACCTGCGCCACGAACCCCATCGGCTGCGCCGCACCCAGATACTCGAGATCCGGCTCGACATAGAGCAACCGCTTGTACCAGGGCACCCGCAGCGGCGCGATATCCATCGCCGGGCGCATCGGCCAGTCCACCCCCGGCGGCAGGTCCGGATCGCCCCCCAACCGCGTGCCGCCCAACCGCTCGAACGCGCCCTCGCGCACCAGCTCGGCCGCGGGCCGTGCCAGCGCCGCCAGCCGGCCCGCCACCCCGGCCCCAGCCCGAAGCGCTCCAGCGTCGCCCCCCGCGCCGCCCGGTCCGAGACATCGACCGCCGGGCCCGCCTCGTCCTGCCGCCTCCCAACCATCGCACCCTCCCTCAAATCCGCCGCAGCCTACCCCCACCCCGTGGCACCCGAGTGACGCCAGCCGTTCCGGGGAAACCGCCCGCCCCACCGAAACCCCGCAGGACTCATCGCGGCGACCAGCCGCGATTCCGCCAGCCTCGCCTGCCATGGTCGTGCCACACCGGCGCGCCATCTCATCGCGCACCGGCCGGGGGAGCAGGCGATGACCGACAACGTGCTGATCTACGATGGCGAGTGCCCGTTCTGCGCGGCCTTCGTGAAGCTCGTGCGCCTGCGCGAGGCCGTGGGCGGGCTCCGCCTCGTCAACGCCCGCGACGGCGGGCCGGAGGTCGAGGCCGCCATCGCCGAGGGCTATCGCCTCAACGACGGCATGCTGCTCCGCCTCGACGGGCAGAGCTATTACGGCGACGAGTGCCTGAACCGCCTGGCACTCCTCTCCTCGCGCTCGACGGCGTTCAACCGGCTGAACTACTGGCTCTTCCGCTCGCCCCGCCTCAGCCGGATCAGCTACCCGGTGCTCAAGCGCGGCCGGGCGCTGGCCCTCGCCCTACTCGGCCGGCGTCCCCTCACCTACTGAGGCACCGCGGGCACCGGCACCCGCACCGGGCCGCGCCCAGCGCAGCACGCTCTCGACCAGCGCCGCCAGCGCACCGATCAGCGGCAGCGCCGCGATCACCGCCCGCG
The DNA here is from genome assembly GCA_039820865.1 of Pseudomonadota bacterium. Lineage (GTDB taxonomy): Bacteria > Pseudomonadota > Alphaproteobacteria > Rhodobacterales > Rhodobacteraceae > Thermohalobaculum. The sequence goes on along the minus strand of JBCBPG010000218.1, from coordinate 5,258 downwards.
CGCGCGGCCGCTCGACCGCCGTCGGCAGGAACCACATGAACAGCGCATTGATCATCACGTGGTCGGCGAAGGGGATGTCCATCAGCGTCAGCGTGCCGACATGGAAGAAGATCAGCACCATGGCAAAGGGGCGGATCAGCTCCGGCCGGAACAGCGCCACGACGGCGAAGATCTCGACGTAGTAGAGCGTCAGATACAGCGGCCATCCCGCCGAGGGCGCCCACATCAGCGGCTCGATCAGCAGCGGCTCGGCCAGCGTCTCGACCGCCCGCTTGGCCACCGTCACCGCCATCGCCTCGGGCGAGAAGCCGCCGAAATTGCCCAGCAGCAGCTGCGCCGTCGCGTGCAGCACCTTCCAGACGCCCGACATCGTGTAGAACATCAGGATCATGCCGGCGCAGAGCGTCACGACCGTCAGCAGCGAGACGCCCCAGGCCCGCTTCGCCACGCCCGCCTCGGGCCGCCGGCCGGAGGGCAGGAAGCACAGCATCACCGAGATCCAGAACCACTCGTGATAGCCGTGATGGATCGCGCCGAAGGAGAGCTCGAAGCCCATCTTCTGCAGAATCATCACGCTGACCGCCACGCGCGCCCAGCGCCACTGCCAGAACGCGACCCCCGCCAGCCCCGCGGCCAGCGACGCCCCCTCCAGCAGGTCGAGCGCCAGCACCGGCGACACCAGGTCGATCCACAGCACCGGCCACATCGGGTCCAGCGCCGCCAGGTCGCCCGTGAAGCGCCCGTACTCGGTCGCATAGACATAGAGCTTCATCAGCGAGACGGCGTAGAACGCCATCACCAGCATCTCGGCCCGCTCGACCATCGCGCCATGGCGGGCAAAGCGCACCTGGCGCGTCTGCGGGCTCGACACCGCGTGGCGCACCCGGCGCCAGAACTGGCTCGGCCGGACCGCGACGCTCATCCTGCCGGCGCCGCCAGCCAGGTGCGCGCGCCACCGCTGGTGCCCACGAAGCGGACGTCGCGCTCGATCGCGGTGCCGTCGCGGCGGAAGTCCAGCGGATCGATCAGCAGCTTCACCACGCGGTACTCGACCCCCTCGGCACCGTCGAAGGCCAGCGCCTCGAACACCTCGACCGCGGTCTCCCGGTCGGCCTCCGGCACGTTCAGCACCCGCCAGCCCGCCTTGGTCACGTTGGTCGAGCGGAGGCCGGCCGCCTCGAACCGCTCGCCCAGCGCGAAGTAGTTGACCGGCGTCTCGAACCGCTCGCCATCCACCGCCGTCACCTCGACCTGCACGATCCGGCTGAACTCGTAGACGCCGGTGAAGAGCGACCAGTCGAAGAACGGCAGCCACTCGACGCGGTTCGGGGAATACAGGCTGCCATGCACGGCCACGACGATGTAGAGGACGAGAAAGCCGGCGATGCTGCGGCGGAGCCGGGTCGGGCTGGTCATCGCGGCCTCCATCACGGCAGGGCCGACGCACTCCCGGCCCCGTCCCCCTCATCCCCTCTCGGGCCCTCTCGTCCCGGATCGGTACGGCGGGTTTGCGGCCACAGTGCGGCGCACGCCGCGCCCGCCCCCGATGGCGCCGCGGGTCTTGCGCAGAATCCCTCCGCGGCGTAGAGGACCGGAAATCGCGGTGGCCTTGCCGGCTGGCGAGGCTCCATCGGGGCGTTTCGTCGGCGGGCCGCGCGGTCCGCCGTTTTTGCATCCGCCCCCCGGCTTCAGGCTCCGACAGCCCCCGCCGGGACCGCGCCCTACGAGGAGAGCGATGGCCAACCTGGTGGCAAAGGCCCCGATCGACCAGCGCCTGGCCACGATCGTCACCCCGACGGTCGAGGGCATGGGCTTCTCGCTCGTGCGCCTGCGCCTGATGGGCGGCAGGCGGGCCACCCTCCAGATCATGGCCGAGCGTCCGGACGGCACGATGGAGATCGAGGACTGCGCGCAGCTCAGCCGCGCCCTCTCCGCCGTGCTCGACGTCGAGGACCCGGTCGCCAGCGCCTACACGCTCGAGGTCTCCTCGCCCGGCATCGACCGGCCGCTGACGCGCCTCGCCGACTTCGACCGCTGGGAGGGCTTCGAGGCCCGCCTCGAGACCGAGGAGCTGATCGAGGGGCGCAAGCGCTTCCGCGGCATCCTGGCCGGCACCGAGGAGGGCGAGGTGCTGATCGAGATCGAGGAAGGCACCATCGGGCTCGACTTCGCGTGGCTGGCCGATGCCAAGCTGGTTCTCACCGACGAGCTGGTGGCCGAAAGCCTGCGCCGCGGCGGCAAGGTCGGCCGCCCCGAATTCGACGAAACCGCCTTCGACGAGATCGTCGAGGGTGAGGAGGAAGACGAGCGCGAGGACACGCGCCCGCAACGGAGTGACGCCTGATGGTCAGTGCGAACCGTCTCGAACTGCTGCAGATCGCCGACGCCGTCGCGCGCGAGAAGCTGATCGACCGCGAGCTGGTGCTCGAGGCGATGGAGGACAGCCTCGGCAAGGCCGCCCGCTCGCGCTATGGCGCCGAGTACGACATCCGCGCCTTCATCGACCGCAAGTCGGGCGAGATCCAGATGAGCCGCGCGATGGAGGTGGTCGAGGAGGTCGAGAACTACTTCACCGAGATCTCGGTCGATGAGGCGCGCCTCAAGAACCCCGAGGCCGAGGTCGGCGACTTCATCACCGAGCCGCTGCCGAGCCAGGAGTTCGGCCGCATCGCCGCCCAGACCGCCAAGCAGGTCATCGTCCAGAAGGTCCGCGACGCCGAGCGCGAGCGCCAGTACGAGGAGTTCAAGGACCGCGTCGGCGAGATCATCAACGGCACGGTCAAGCGCGTCGAATACGGCAACGTCATCGTCGATCTCGGCCGGGCCGAGGGCATCATCCGCCGCGACCAGCTGATCCCGCGCGAGGCCTACCGCGTCGGCGACCGCATCCGCGCCTATGTCCGCGACGTGCGTGCCGAGACGCGCGGCCCGCAGATCTTCCTCAGCCGCACCGCGCCCGAGTTCATGGCCAAGCTCTTCGGCATGGAGGTGCCCGAGATCTACGACGGCCTCGTCGAGATCAAGGCGGTCGCCCGCGATCCCGGCTCGCGCGCCAAGATCGGCGTCGTCTCCTACGACAACTCGATCGACCCCGTCGGCGCCTGCGTCGGCATGCGCGGCAGCCGCGTCCAGGCGGTGGTGTCCGAGCTTCAGGGCGAGAAGATCGACATCATCCCCTATGTCGAGGACGCCGCCTCCTTCATCGTCTCGGCGCTCCAGCCGGCCGAGGTCGTCAAGGTCGTCATGGACGAGGATGCCCAGCGCATCGAGGTCGTGGTGCCGGACGAGCAGCTCTCGCAGGCGATCGGCCGGCGCGGCCAGAACGTGCGCCTCGCCTCCCAGCTCACCGGCTGGGACATCGACATCATGACCGAGGCCGAGGAATCGGAGCGTCGCCAGCAGGAGTTCAACGAGCGCTCGACCATGTTCATCGAGGCGCTGGACGTCGACGAGATGGTCGCCCAGCTCCTCGTCTCCGAGGGCTTCACGAGCCTCGAGGAGGTCGCCTTCGTCGAGCTGGACGAGCTGACGGCCATCGACGGCTTCGACGAGGACACCGCCCAGGAGCTCCAGCTGCGCGCCCGCGACAAGCTGGAGGAGATCAACCAGGCGGCGCTCGCCAAGGCGCGCGAGATGGGCGTCGAGGACGACCTGGCCGAGTTCGAGGGCCTGACGCCCCAGATGCTGGTCAAGCTCGCCGGCGACGGCATCACCGACCTGGCCGAGTTTGCCCGCTGCGCCGATTTCGAACTGGCCGGCGGCTACATGGAGGGCCCCGACGGCAAGCGCGTGAAGGAGGAGGGCCTGCTCGAGGAGTTCGAGCTCTCGGCCGAGGAGGCGCTCTATCTCATCATGCGCGCCCGTCTCGCCGTCGGCATGATCGACGAGGCCGAGTTCGAGGCCGCCACGACCCCCGCACCCGCGCCGGAGGGCGAGGACGAGGACACCGAGGGCGGCCTGCCCGAGGATGGCCCGCTCTCGGCCGAAGACGTGTTCCGCACCCAGCCGGCCGGCTGAGCGTGGTCATGTAGGGACCCGGACGCATGGTGGAGGCCTTGCCCATGACCCGCGGCAGAAAGGCTCACCGCCCCGAGTGCCCCGAGCGGCGCTGCGTGGCGACCGGCGAGACCGGGGCGGCCGCGCGGCTTATCCGCTTCGCGCTGGCGCCCGACGGTACCGCCGTGCCCGACCTCGCCGGTCGGCTGCCCGGTCGCGGCGCCTGGCTCTCGGCCAGCCGCGCCGCTGCCGAGCGGGCCGAGAAGAAGAAGCTGTTCAGCCGCGCCTTCCGCACCCAGGTGGCCGTGCCGCCGGGGCTGGCCGACCTGCTCGAGCGCCTGCTCGCCGAACGCCTGGTCGAGATCGTCTCGCTCGCCCGCAAGGCCGGCCAGGCGGTCACCGGTTTCGAGAAGGTGCGCGCCCGCCTCGCCGCCACGCCCGGGGACGAACGGGGCGGCGTGCTGGTCACCGCGGCGGACGCGGGCGCGGACGGCGTGCGCAAGCTGGCCGGCCCCGCGGGTTCAAGGCCGCGCATAACGGTCTTGACGGCCGGGGAATTGGGTTTGGCATTTGGTCGCGAGTTTGCCATACATGCCGCGCTCGACGCGGGGGGCCTCTCTGACAGGGCCCTCATCGAGGCCGGCAGGCTTGCCGGCTTCCGCACCGCTGACGACCCGGCCGCACCCGCTGCTTTCGCGGGCGCACCGGGTGCAGGCGAACCGGGTGGCGGCGACGACCGGACGCTGCCGGATGGCGCGACCCAGGGGAGGGCCCCCTCGGTCCCGCTGCCTGACGGTGCTGCCGGACCTTCTGCTGTGGACGACGACGAAACGCGGGGGCATTCGGCCTCCTTACAGGATGATCGATGAGCGATACGAATAGCGGCGACGGCAAGCCTGGCGGACGCGGACCTGGCGGTCCGGGTGGCGGTGGAGCGCGCGGGCGCCCGCCCCGCAGCGGCATGCGCGGCGGTGGCTCGACCACGGTCGTCGTCGAGAAGAAGCGTACCAAGCGGATGCTGACGCCGGGCGCGGGCACAGGTACCGGCGCGGGCAGCGGCAGCGGCACGGGCAGCGGCACGGGCACGGGCACTGGCACGGGCGGCGCCGCGGGCGCCGGCGCGGCCGGCACGCGCACGCCCCAGGCAGGCGGCGGCTCGGGCGGCGGCTCGGCCGGCGGCCAGCCCGGCCGCGGTGGCACCCAGGGCGGGGCGGCGCGGGGCGAGAGCACACGGGGCGGGGCGACCGGCGCTGCACCCCGGG
>JBCBPG010000217.1:0-6831 GCA_039820865.1 Pseudomonadota bacterium | reverse complement strand
TTGGCCACAAAAAAGAGAACATCATACGAACAACCCTCGCCCCACCACGGCCTCCTCACGGCAGTTGCGTTGCGGGACGGTCATGTTCACTCCATGTTCCGGAATCTACGCCTAAACTGACGCGGGTGGGCAGGGCCCTGCCAAGCCTGCGGCGAGGCGAGCATCCGTGCCACGGACCCTGCGGGACGGACGGCGCCAAGTGGCCTGCCCGCCGGCGGCGGGCTCAGTAGCCGAAGACCATGGCCCGCGCTTCCATCTGGCCGTTGTCGGCGAAGGGCATGTAGCTGGCGACGCTGTCGCGGTAGGCCACGAAGCTCTCGGCGATGCGGCGGACGAGGTCGTCCTCGTCCTCGCGGAGCCCCGAGATGACCGTCTTGGCGCTCTCGCCCATCGCCTGGATCACGCTGTCGGGCAGCTTGCGGGTGGTCACGCCCTGCTCGGTGACGAGCGCTTTCAGCGCCTGGGCGTGCCTGGTCGTGTACTCGGTCCAGACGGGGTTGTAGAGGCTCTCGGCCGCCACGGCGACGGCCTGCTTGAGGTCGTCGGGCAGGGCCTCGTAGCTGGCCATGTTGATCGCCGTCTCCTCGGCCGAGGACGGCTCGCCCACGCCCGGCCAGTAGTAGTTCTTGGCGATCTGGTAGTAGCCGAGCGCGCTGTCGGTCCAGGGGCCGATGAACTCGCCGGCGTCCAGCGCGCCCGACTGCATCGCCTGGAACATGTCGCGCCCGCCCATCGCCTGGACGGCCATGCCGATGCCGGCCGCCATCTCGGAGGCGAGGCCGGTGGTGCGGTAGCGCAGGCCCTTGAGGTCGTCGACGCTCTCGATCGGGGTGCGGAACCAGCCGGCCCATTGCGGCCCCGAATTGCCGCAGAGGAAGGGCTTGAGGTTGAAGCGGGCGTAGATCTCGTCATAGAGCGCCTGGCCGCCGCCATGGGTGAGCCAGCCGACCTGCTCGTCGGCGCGCAGGCCGAAGGGCTGGGAGCCGAAGAGCAGGATGCCCCGCGACTTGGAGCCCCAGTAGGCGGGCACCGCGTGGTAGAGATCGGCCGTCCCCTCCGAGACCGCGTCGAAGACGCCGCGTCCGGGGACGAGCTCGCCGGCGGCGTAGAGCTGCACCTCGAGCCGGCCGCCCGAGAGCGCGGTGATCCGGTCGGCCAGCATCTGCGCGGCGACGCCGGGGCCGGGCAGGTTCTTGGGCCAGGCGGTGACCATGCGCCACTGGGTGATGCCCTGCGCGATGGCGGGCGCGGCGAGGGCGGTCGCCGCCACGGCGGCGGGCGCGGCGGTGGCGGCGGCGAGGACGGCGCGGCGCGGGAGGTGGCGGGTCGGACGGGTCATTGGGGGGATCTCCGGTCGGCAGCGGGGGCGCCGCCCAATCAAAGGGCGAAGGCGACGCCGCGTCGAGGGGAAAGGCACAGCCCGGCGCCGATCGGGCCGACGATCGCGCCAGAAGCTGCAGCCCCGGGCAGCAGTCCTGCCACTTTTTGGGGCATCAAGCCTTCTGCAGGCGTTAAAGATGGTCAAACAGTTTCACTTTGCGCTGTAGCCGCCCAGCGATTCAGCGATAGCCTTAACGGAAGCTTTACGACTCGCCTGCGCTTGCCCCCCGGCCCGCGCCTGCCCCAGCCGTTCCGGAGGAGCCGATGGCCTGGATCATCGTCGTTGCCGTCGTTGCGATCGTCGCGGTCATCGTCTTCTTCAACCGCTTCTACATGAAGGCGAGCCGCGAGGTGGCGCTGGTGCGCACGGGTGCCGGCGGCAAGCAGGTGATCCTGGACGGCGGCACGCTGCGCCTGCCGATCCTGCACCGGGTCGCCGAGGTGAACATGCGGACCATGCGCCTCGAGATCGAGCGCGCGGGCGAGACCTCGATCATCACGCAGGACCGCCTGCGCATCGACGCGACGGCCGAGTTCTACGTGCGCGTCGAGCCGACGGACGAGGGCGTGGCGACGGCGGCGCAGGCGCTGGGATCGAAGGCCGGGCGGGCGACGGACCTGGCCGACCTGCTGGAGGGCAAGCTGGCGGATGCGCTGCTGAACGTGGCGGCGCGCTACACGATGGACGCGCTGCAGGACAATCGCGGGCAGTACGTCGCCGAGGTGGGCGAGGCGCTGGCGCCGCAGCTCAAGCTCAACGGCCTGACGCTCGAGGCGGTCTCGCTGACCCGGCTCGACCAGACGCCCTTTGCCGCGCTGGACCAGGACAACGCGTTCAACGCGGTCGGCATGCGGCGCCTGGCCGAGGTGATCGCCACCAACCGCCGCGAGCGCGCCGAGATCGAGAACACCGCCGAGACGGCCGTGCGCCAGAGCCATCTCGACGCCACCAAGCGCCGGCTCGACATCGAGCAGGAGGAGCGCGAGGCGGAGCTGGCCCAGGGCCGCGCGGTCGAGACGTTCCGGGCGAAGACCGCGGCCGAGACGGCCGAGGTGCAGGCCGAGAGCGAGGAGCGCCGCGAGCATGCCCGCATCCAGCGCGACCTCGAGGTGCGCGCCAAGCAGGTCCAGACCGAGCGCGAGCTGAGGGAGATCGAGCTGCAGGCGGCGCTGGCCACGCGCACGACCGAGAGCGAGACCCGCATCGAGATCGCCCAGCGCAAGGCGGCCCAGGCCGAGGCCGAGGCGGCGGCCTCCGAGGCCATCGCGGCCGAGGCGGTGGGCCGCGAGCGCGTCGTGACCGACCGCGAGACGGCGGCGGCCGAGCGGGTGAAGCGCCTGGCGGTCATCAAGGCCGAGGAGGAAGCGGCGGTCGACGACACGCGCGTGGCCTCGGAGGCCGGAACGCTGCGCGCGATGGCCGAGGCCGAGGCGGCGGCGGTCGAGGTCAAGGCGCGCGCGGCACTGGCCGACCTGATGGCGCAGGCCGAGGGCGAGAGCGCGCTCTATGCCGCCGAGAACGCCCAGTCGGACACGATCGTGCGCATGAAGCTGGACATGGCCAAGATCGACGCCCTGCCCGGCGTGGTGCGCGAGATGGTGCGCCCGGCCGAGAAGATCGAGGCGATCCGGATCAACCAGGTCACGGGTTTCGGCCACGGCTTCGGCGCGGTCGGCGGCGGACCGGGTGATGGAGGCGGCGGCGGCGGCCAGGGCCCGGTCGTCAACCAGGTGATCGACGGGATCCTCTCGATGGCGCTGCAGCTGCCCGCCGTCCAGAAGCTGGGCGAGGAGATCGGCATGAACCTGGGCGGCGTGAAGGCCGCGAGCGGTCTCGCCGGCAGCTTCGGCCCCCAGGCCGGCACCGCCACAGCCACCACCACCGAGACTGCGGAGACCTGAGCCGGCAACGGCGCGACACGGCGCACGAAGAGGCGCTTAAGGGACAGAGGAGAGAGACCATGACCATCACTCGCCCCATCACACGGCGCCGCCTGATCCAGGGCGCCTCGACCGCCTCGCTGGCGCTGGCCGCGCCCTCGATCGTACGCGCGCAGGAGGCGGTGAAGATGGCCGCGATCCTCGACCAGTCGGGCGGGCTGGAGCTGCTGGGCCGGCCGATGCTGGAGGCGACGCGCCTGGCGGTGAAGGAGATCAACGACGCCGGCGGCGTGATCGGCCGGCCTATCGAGCTGATCGAGTACGACCCGCAGACCACGATCCAGCGTTACACCCAGTTCGCCACCCAGGCGGCGGCGGGCGACCGTGTGGACGTGGTGCAGGCGGGGATCACCTCGGCCTCGCGCGAGGCGATCCGGCCGGTGCTGTCGCGCTTCCAGAGCCTCTATTTCTACAACACCTTCTATGAAGGCGGCGTCTGCGACTACAATAACTTCTGCACCGGCTCGACGCCGGCGCAGACGGTCGAGAAGCTGATCCCCTATGCGATGAACCAGTGGGGCAAGAAGGTCTACATCATCGCGGCCGACTACAACTATGGCCAGATCACCGCGCAGTGGGTGAAGAAATACGTCGAGGACAATGGCGGCGATCCGGTCGCGATCGAGTTCTTTCCGCTGGACGTTACGAATTTCGGCCCGACGATCAACAAGATCCAGCAGGCGGCGCCCGACTTCGTGCTATCGGCGCTGGTCGGCGCGGCGCATATCTCGTTCTATCGCCAGTACGCGGCGGCGGGCGTGAAGGCGGATATCCCGATCGCCTCGACCGTGTTCACCGCGGGTGGCGAGCACAAGCTGGTCTCGCCGGAGGAGGCGAACGGGATGCTGGTCTCGTTCAGCTATTTCGAGGAGGTCGACACGCCGGAGAACGCGGCCTTCCTCGAGGCGCTGCGCGCGAACGCGTCCGAGGACATCACCTATGTCGCCGAGGTGACGGCGCGGTCCTACGAGGGCGTCAAGCTCTGGGCCGCGGGGGTCGAGAAGGCGGGCACCGTCGAGCGGGGTGCGGTGATCGAGGCGCTGAGGACACCGGTCTCGATCCTCGGCCCCTCGGGCGAAATCGCGATCGAGCCCAAGACCAACCACCTGATCCAGAACATCTATATCGGCGAGGTTCAGGACCAGGAGATCAAGATCATCGAGAGCTTCCCCGCCCAGCCGCCGACCGACACGCTGCTGGTCTGCGATCTCGAGGCGAACCCGGACCAGTCGACCTTCTACTTCGAGAACGGGCTGGAGGCCGCCGGCATCCAGTGACGGCGCGCGCCACGGCCGCGGTGCCGGACGGTGCGTTCCACGCACCCTACGCGCCCGGCCGGGGCGTCCCGCAATCAGCGTGCAGGGTGCGTGGAACGCACCGTTGAAGCCCCATCGGGAGACGACCTTGGACCTCGTGATCGCCCTTGCGCTGCAGATCCTCTACGGCGTCGCCAACCTGGCGCTGATCGGGCTCGGCCTCGCGATCATCTTCGGCATGATGCGCGTCATCAACCTCGCCCATGGCGAGTTCCTGATGCTGGGCGGCTATACGGTGGTGGTGGCGACCAACAACGGGGTGAATGTCTGGATCGCGATGCTGGTCCTCGCGCCCCTGGTCGTGGGCCTCATCGGGGTGGTGATCGAGCGGGTGCTGATCCGGTTTCTCTATGGCCGGATGATCGACACGCTGCTGGCGACCTGGGGGTTGAGCCTGCTGCTGATCGGGGCGGTCACGATGATCTTCGGGCCGACGACCGCCTCGTCGATCTCGCCGCCCGTGGGCGCGATCAAGCTGTCGGACTCGCTCTCGGTCTCGGGCTACGAGATCTTCCTGATCGCCACCACGGCCGCCACACTGGCCGGGGTCTGGGCGATCCTGCGCCACACCAAGCTGGGGCTGCTCGCCCGCGGCACGATGCAGGCGCCCGACATGGCCGAGGCGCTGGGGGTCTCGACCAGCCGGATCTACATGCTGACCTTCGGGCTGGGCTCGGCCGTCGCGGGGCTGGCGGGCGGGCTGCTGGCGCCGATCACCGGCGTCGTGCCGACGATCGGGGCGGCCTATATCGCCAAGGCCTTCATCACCGTGATCTCGGGCGGCGCCGCGATCCTGGCGGGCACGCTGTCGGCGGCGGGGCTGCTGGGCGTCGTCAACGGGGTGGTCGCGACGCTGACGGGCCCGACGCTGGGCGAGGTGGCGCTGCTGCTGGCCGCCGTCGTCCTGCTGCGCCTGATGCCGCGCGGGATCACCGGGCGCTTCTTCCGGCGGAGCCTCTGATGGCGGCCGTCGCGACAGGCCGGCCAGCGGGGCGGCCAGCGGGGCTGACGGCGGCGGCGCTGCTGGCGGCCGGGGCCACCGCGGGCGAGGCAGCGGCGCAGGGGGCCGAGATGTGCCGTCTCGTCTGCCTCGACCACCAGAAGGACCGGGCGCTGGTGGTCGAGCAGACCTCGGCGCTGGCGGTGTCGAGCTTCGGGCAGGTCGACGAGGGCAACTTCTGCACCCTCTCCCCGGCCGGGCTGTTCCCGCCACAGACCGAGGCGGCGCTGACGGTCTGCGAGGACATGGCACTGGGCGAGAGCGCCGAGCCCCCGCAACCCGGCGTCGCCGCCACCTGCGGCATCCGCCAGCGCAAGCTGCCGGGCAGCTGGCACCTGTTCCCCGGCTCGCGCGCGGGCGCGGTCAAGTATGTCTTCCGCCTCGACGGGCGCGACACGGTGGTGGTGCAGCTGGGCGGTGGCCCGCAGGTCGCCTTCTACACCCTGGGCGGGGCCGATGACGGGGGCCTGATCTGCGCATCGCCCGTCAGCGTGCGGCGGAGGGCGGGATGAGCGAGAACACCCGCCTCGCGATCCTGGGCATCATCGGCGTCGTCATCATGTTCGGCGCGCCCGAGGTGCTGCAGCTCTTCACCATCATCAACCTGACGACCGCGATCGCGCTGGCGCTGCTGGGGCTGAGCCTGGGGCTGATCTGGGGCTATGGCGGCATCCTCTGCTTCGGGCAGACGGCGTTCTTCGGGCTCGGCGCCTATACCTATGCCGTCTGGGCGCAGAATTTCGGCGAGACGACGGGCGCGGTGATCGCGGCGATGGCGATGGGCGCGGCCTTTGCCGCGGCGCTCGGCTACTTCATGTTCTACGGCCGGATCTCGGACGTCTATCTGGGCGCGATCACGCTGGTCGTCACGCTGGTCTTCTTCAACCTGATCCGCCGCACCTCGGGCCCCGAGTACAAGATCGGCGACGCGCTGCTCGGCGGTTTCAACGGGACGTCCGCGCCGCCGCTGTCGGTGCCCTGGGACCCGGGGATGATGCTGTTCCCGCACCACGTCTTCTATGTCGCGATGGGGGCGCTGATCCTGAGCTACTTCGGCTGCGTGGCGCTGACGCGGAGCCAGTTCGGCCGGGTCTGCGTGGCGATCCGCGAGAACGAGACGCGGGCCGAACTGCTGGGCTATGACGCGCGGCGCTACAAGCTGGGGCTGTTCGCGATCGGCGGCGGCATCGCGGG
>JBCBPG010000216.1:0-6847 GCA_039820865.1 Pseudomonadota bacterium | reverse complement strand
GTGATGACCGCGACGACGACCGTGATGACCGCGACGACGATGACGACGACGACGACGACGACGACGATGACGACGACGACGACGACGATGACGACGACGACGACGACGACGACGACGACGACGACGACGATGATGACGAGGACGAGGAATTCCCCGATGAGCGCGACCGTGTCGACCGCAACGGCCTTCGCGAGTTCCTGTCCGGCGAGATCGTCGCTCTCGGCCAGCCCGATCTGAGCCCGGCCGCGCGCGCGGCCCTGGCGGCCGCCGGCTTCGACCTGATCGAGGAGTACGACCTCGATGCCATCGGGGCGACCGTGCTGCGCTATTCGACCCCGCTCGGGCTGGGCGAGATCCAGGCGCTGGAGGAGGCGCGCGCGCTGGTGCCCGGGGCGGTCTTCGACCTGCACGACCTGTTCGGCGGCAGCGGCGTCGGCTGTGCGGAGTGCTGGGGCGCCGATCTGGTCCGCCTCGCCAGCCTTCCCGTCGACGCCTGCACCCGCGGTGCGCCGATCGCGGTGCTCGATACCGAGGTCGATACCGCGCATCCGGCGCTGCGTGGCGCCTCGGTCGTCCAGCGCCGCTTCCTGCCGCCCGGCGCCAGGCCGCTGGCCGACGGGCACGGCACCGCCGTCGCGGCGCTGCTGGTCGGCGAGAGCGCGCCCGGTGCCCTGCCGCTCGCCCCCGGCAACGCGCTGCTCGCCGCCTCGGTCTTTCGCGATATCGACGGCCAGGGGCGGGCCGATGCCGTGGGGATCCTGCGGGCGCTCGACTGGGCGCTCTCGAGCGGCGCGCGCGTGGTGGCGATGAGCTTCGAGGGCGCGGGCAACCTGGCCGTGCGCCAGGCGGTGCGCGGGGCGCATGGCCGCGCCAGCCTGGTCGCCGCCGCGGGCAATGGCGGGCGCGATGCGCCGCCGGCCTACCCGGCCGCCTTTGCGGGAGTGATCGCCGTCTCGGCCGTCGATGCGCGTGGGCGCGCCTATCGTGGTGGCACCCGCGGCGGCTATGTCGAGCTGGCCGCCCCCGGCGTCGACGTCGTCTCGGCCGCGCCGGACGGCGGCTGGCAGCGCTGGTCGGGCAGCAGCTTCGCGGTGCCCTTCGTCGCCGCTGCACTGCTGCGGGCGCGGGCCCAGACCGGGGACGATCCCGAGGCGGCGCGCACGCTTCTGACCGAGCGGGCGGCCGATCTCGGCGCCCGGGGGCGCGACGAGATCTACGGCCACGGACTGCTGCAGGTCGACGGCCGCCGCTGCTGGTAAGGGGCGGCGGCGACCCCTCTGGCGGGGACCCCTGCAGCGGGGACCTCAGGCGGCCTCGCCGCGGGGGTCGTCCCCGCCGTCGTCGCAAAGCCGCCCGTCCCGCCCGATCCGCCAGCACCGCCCGGCAAGCGCCGCGATCCGCGGATCATGCGTCGCGATCAGCACGGTGGCACCGGTGCTCTCCAGCAGCGTCGCGACCAGGGCGGGGGCCTCGGCGTCGAGCGCGTCGTCCGGTTCGTCGAGCAGCAGGAGCCCCGCACCCGACAGCGCGGCGCGCGCCAGCACCAGCCGGCGCGCCTCGCCTGCCGAGAGGTTGGCGCCGCCCGACGCCACCCGGCCCGAGAGGCCGCCGAGCCGGGCGATCGCGGGGTCGAGCCCGAAGCGCCGGGCCATGTCCGCGATCGCGGCGTCGTCCAGCCGGCGCCGCCCCGCCGCCCCCATCGTGAGCGCGCGCCGGAGCGAGCCCGCCAGGATCGGGCTGCGCGCGCCGACATGGCAGAGCCCGCGGGCCCGCGCCCTGTCGTCCAGCGTCTGGACCGGGCGGCCATCGACCAGCACGCGCCCGCGTTCGGGGCTCTCCAGCCCGGCGGCGAGCGCGAGGAGGGTGGACTTGCCGCTGCCGTTCGGGCCCAGCACGGCGATCCGTTCGCCCCGCCCGGCGCTGGCCTCAAGCCCGCGGAAGGGGCCTGCCCGCACGCCGCGGAAGGCCAGCCTTGCCGGACGGCCGCGGGCGAGGCGCGGCGCCGACCGCTGCCCTGCCGGCGGCGCCGGCTCGGCCAGCAGCGCGCGGCACCGGTCGCGGGCGGCGAGATAGGTCTGGCGCCGGTCCCAGACCGCGGCCAGGTCGCGCAGCGGCTGGATCGAGAGCGCCAGCGCGGCCAGCGCCCCCGCGGTCTCGGCACCGCCCGCCGCCCCGCCCAGCGCCAGCGCCAGGATCGCGGCCGCCGCCGTGCCCGACACCGCGTCCGGCACCGCGCGCATCAGCGCGCCCCCGCGTGCGCGCGCCCCGGCGGCCGCGATCATCCGCGCCGAGCGCCGGGCAAGCGCCTTCGCCTCGAGCCCGGCGCGGCCCATCAGGCGCAGCGCCGGCGCCTCGAGCACCCGCTCGGTCATGCTGCCCGCCAGCCGCGCGCGCTCGCGCCGGAGCCGGCCATGGGCTGCACGGAAACGCCAGCCGACGAGCGCCATGGCACCCAGGCCCGCCGCCATCGGCACCGCGGCCGCCAGGCCCAGCGCGGGCTCGATCAGGGCGACCGCGGCCAGCGCCGCCGGCAGCACGATGCCGGCCGAGAGCAGCCGGGCCACGCCCAGGCTGACCCAGCCGCGGATCGCGGCGAGATCGCCGGCGCAGCGGAGCGCCAGGCCGCCGGCGCGCCGCTCGGCCAGGCGCCGGGCGGGCAGGCGCGAGAGATGGCCGAAGATCTCGAGGCGCAGCGCCGCCGCATAGTCCTGGCCGACGCGTTCGGCCACCAGGCGCTCGCCGACCCGGCAGGCGGCGATGGCCGCGCCCGAGAGGGCGATCGTCGCGACCGCCACGTCCTGGCCCGCTCCCGCCGATCCGGGCGTGGCCAGCGCCGCGAAGACGTCGCGCGTGGCGAAGGCGGCGGCGCCCGCAGCCCCGGCCTGGCCGAGCGAGAGCGCCGCGACCGCCGCGATGGCGCGTCCGCGGCGCTCGCCCGCGATCGCCGGCAGCGCGCTCACGACAGGCAGGCGGCCGGCGCGGTGGCACGCCCGGCCGTGTCCCGGCCGAGACGGGCGGCAAGGGCGCCGGCGAAGGCCGGGTCCATCAGCGCCTCGCGCCCGGTCACCGCGATCCCCGTCGCCGCCGTCGCCTCGGCCGCGCCAAGCGGCGAGGCCGCGACCAGGCCCGTCAGCACCGCAGGCTCGATGCCGTGGCCGCGCAGCACCGCGACGCCGCCCGCGGCCGAGGCCCCGTCGCGCGCGGCATAGATCACCCCGTCGAAGCGCGCCCGCACCGCCGGATCGGCGAGCAGCTCGGCCGTCTCGCGCTGGAAGATGCCGTCCGCCAGCTCGACCACCGCGATGTCGCAGCCCGCCGCCGCCGCATGCGCCAGCAGCGTGTCCATCGCCGCGACGATCCGCGCGCGCGGCTCGCGATAGGTGGACGCCATGCCGGCATCGACGAAGTCGGCCACATGCGCGGCCCCCGCGTCGAGATAGGCGTTGTAGTCGCCGAACGCGCCGGTGCCGGTGACCTTGAGCGCCGCGACCCCGTGCCCGGCGCGGCCGAGCCCGTTGGCCAGGCACGCGACCGCGGTGGTCTTGCCCGCGTTCATCGCCGCCCCGACGCCGGCGATCACCGTCATGCCCGCCGGACGCGGTCGCGGCGCCAGCGCGAAATCGGCCAGCCTCAGCACCCGCCCGCCACGCCCCCGCAGCAGGCCGACCGGGGTCAGCCGGGTCGGCCGTGCCATGCGCCCATTCGCCGCCCGCATCGTCCCCAGCACCCCGCCGCCGGCCAGCAGGTCGGCCCCCGCGGGGTCGAGCGTCGCGATCCCCTCGAACTGGTCGGGCGCATAGCGCGCGCCGCAGGCCAGCACGACCAGGTCGCCGGTATAGAGCTCGGAGGGTCGGCCGCTGGCAAGCTGCAGGCGCCGGTGCGACCCGATCCGCTCGACCCGTGCGAGGACGAGATCGCCCGCCCGGGCCCGGCTGACATCGCGGTCGAGCCCGACGGCGGCGGCGCGCTCGACCCGCCGGGTCGTGAAGGCCCACTTGGCGCGCTCGGCCAGCAGGACGGCATCGGTTTGGGCAAACATGGCGTGGCTCCTCGACGGGCAGGTCAGCGATCGGTGACGGGGTGAGTGGCGGTGGCGGGCAGGGAACCGGCGGGCGCCTGCCCGGCCGCGGGCAGGATCAGCGGGACCAGACCGGCGCGGAGGCAGGCGCCGAAGTCGTGGCCGGCGCCGGGCAGAACGGCGAGCCTGGGCGACGGCAGGCCGCGGCTGGCTGCCTCGGTGCCCAGCACCTCGACATAGCGGCGCGCGCGGTCGAGCCGGGTCGCGCCCTGCTGACGCTCCAGCGCCGGGCCGGTGCGGGTGTGCCGGTCGACCACGTCGTCCCCGGCGCCGACCGCGACCGTGATGGGACGCGCCAGGTACTCGCCGAGGCGCGCCTGCATGATCCCGCCCCAGTCGCCGCCCGGGAGGCTGGCCTCGGCAGTCCCGGCCTGCGCGGCATCGGCGGGGGCAAGGCCGTAGGGAAAGGGCCGCGTGTCCGGATGCGTGTACCAGCCGGCCGCCACCAGCGTCAGCCGGCCGACATGGCGCGGATGCAGCATGGCGAAGCGATGGGCGAACTGCGCGCCGGCCGAGTAGCCGGCGAGATCGACACGCGGCGCCTGCACGATGCCCTCGAGGCGCAGCTCGTCGAGCAGGCCGATCAGCGCCAGGTCCGCCCGGCCCTCCCGCACGACCTGCTGGAAGCGCGGCCAGCGCCTGGTGTCGAAGTCGGGCGCGATCACCGGGCGGCCGGTCGCGGCCGCGCGCGCGGCGAAGGCCTCGGCCTGTGCGCGCGCGCCGCGACTGATGCCGTGGATGGCGACGAGGGGCACGGCCCCGGGCGCCGGGACCGCCGGCAGGGCCAGCCAGGCGCCAAGCCCCGCGCTGCCCGGCCGCTCGACCCGGTGGAGCGAGACGGCGCCCGCCCGCGCGACGGCCGGCGTCCCTGCGCTGGCGGCCCCGGCCGGGCGCGTCGTCCCCGGCACCGCCCCCGGCACCGCCCCGGGCGCCGCCGTGGGGGCCGTCGCAGAGGCCACCACGGGCCCCGCCGCTGGGGCCGTCGCAGGGGCCGCCAAGGGCGCCGCGACGGGGGCTGTCACGGGGGCTGCCCCGGGTGCTGTCACGGGTGCTGTCACGGGCGCTGCCCCGGGCGCCGCCGCGGGCGCTGGTGGCGGGGTCTGGTGGCCGGAACCGGTGTCGTGATGCTGGATCATCCGGGACGCTCCTCGGGCGGTCGGTCGGGGTGTCGGACAGGGGGCGTGGCGTCGGGGCGGCGGGGCGCGCGGTCAGTCGGCACGGATCCAGGCCTTGCGCAGGCCCTTCTCGCGATGCGCTTCGCGATAGGCGACGGGGCCCTCGGCGGGGGCGTACCAGGTGATCCGCTCGACCCGGCCGTCGTCGCAGCGCACTTCGTAGGCGTCCGCCACGCGGTGGCCGAGATCGAGCGTCACGCGATCGCGCACGATGCAGTCCGTCGTCCGCTCGGAACGGCGACCGGTGTGCGATGTCGCCCAGCGCTGGTAGCGCCCGCTGGCCCCGGTCTCGAGCGGGTAGAGCCGGTCGCGCACGCCCACCCTGGCCTTCGCGGTATGCCAGTCGGCCGACCGGCCGCAGTCCTGCCAGGCGACGGCCGGCGCGAACCAGTCCTTGAGGCGGGTCGACACGCAGCCCGTGCCGTCCTCGATGTGCAGGCGGTTGCGGCTGGCGCCGAGACGGAGCGTCGAGACCTGGCCGCCGACGAGATCGCGCACCTGTCGGTCGCCGAAACTGCCCGGATGCGGCGCGTCATAGGGGGCGATCGCCACCCCGCGGGCGACGACCCGCGGATAGCCGTCCGCGCCGGCACCGGAGAGGCCCGGGCGGTCGGGAAGGCCGCAGCCGGCAAGCGACAGGCCGATGACGAGGGTCCCCAGCATGGGAATCGAGGCGGGTTTCATGGCGTCTCCTCCGCTGACCCGGCCCTGCGTCGGCCGGTCTCGGCGGCATCAACGCCATGCTGCGCGACTTATTCCCGGCCGATCGGCGCGGCGCATCCCCTGCCGCCGGCGCCGCCCCCCTTCGTCGACCAGCCGGCCCCGCCCGGCGACGGGCGGGCTCTCCGCCCCGCCGGCACCGCGGTGACACTGCCGGCCGAACGGCGCGCGTCCTTCGCCGCCTGCCCGCGAAGCGCTAGAGCATTTCCAGCCAGACTGATTCAGTCTGGCGACAAGAAAATGCGGCAATCAAAAAAGCCTAGAGTGCGAGACCTGACGCAGTCAGGTCGGCGAGCGCTCTTGTCCCGGGGTGCGCCGGCCCGGATCCGGGCGATGCTGGCGGCGGCCGCTCCCCCGCGCGTCAGGACAGGAGCGGCTCGCTGAAGCGACGCCTGGAGCATGTTCCAACCTGACGTGCGCATGGGCGCCCTGCCCACCCGCGTCAGTTTAGGCCGACGCGGATGAACATCCCGTTGCGTCCGCACGTCGATCAGCGTTCGCCGAAAGCTAACGGGTTTGCGGCAACGATGACGCGGGAGGGGGCGAGAGCGGGCGTTTCCGTTCGGTCGCAAACCGCTCCAGCCTCTCCCCTTCGCAGGGCCTTAGCCGCCCGAGAGGGCGCGGCGATCAGATGGTCATTGCCGCCTCTGCCCAACCCCGATGCGGCACCGGGTGGGACAGGCCGGCCTGCCAGGGCGCGGGACGGGACTGTACGGGGCGGTGCGTGACTGTACGGGGCGGGCATGGTCGATGCCCGGCACCGCGGGCGGTGTGCCGATCGCCGGGCAGGGCGCCCTCCGCCCGCGGGGTGGCGCATCCCCGGAGCGGCGCCGCATCTGCCGGCCGGCCGGGGTGCGCCGGGGCGACGGCGTCG
>JBCBPG010000215.1:0-6856 GCA_039820865.1 Pseudomonadota bacterium | reverse complement strand
TTCCAGGCCGCCTATCTCGACGCCCTCTCGCTGATCGGGGCCGAGGCGGTCGAACGCGAGGCCCGCGTCACCGTCCTCTGACGGGCGCCGCCGTCCCGAGCCCGCGCCCCGCCCGGCGGCGCCTCCGGCCCGGCAGGCTGCGCTGCCGGCGCCTGCGGCACAGGCCGGCTACCGCCCAGCGGAAGGGCCGGGTGGCGCCCTGCCCCGGGGCTCGCCCCGCACCGGTCGAGGCGCTAAGCACGTCCATCCGGCGCCGGGCCGGGCGGCAGGCGAGGCAGGCGCCCATGATCCCCAACATCCTCTCCATCGCGGGCTCCGACCCCTCGGGCGGCGCGGGCATCCAGGCGGACATGAAGGCGATCGCGGCCAATGGCGGCTTCGCCATGGCGGCCATCACGGCGCTGACGGCGCAGAACACGCAAGGCGTGGCGGGCGTGCACCTGGTCCCGCCGGCATTCGTGCGCCTGCAGGTGGACACGGTCTTCGAGGACGTCGCGGTCCACGGCGTCAAGATCGGCATGGTCGGCGATGCCGCCATCGCCGCCGCGGTGGCCGAGGCGCTGGAGGGCCAGCGCGATGCCGGCCGCCTGCCGCCGGTGGTGCTGGACCCGGTGATGGTCGCCTCGACCGGCGCGCGGCTCCTGGACGACGCGGCGGTCGAGACCATCGTCACCCGTCTCATGCCGCTCGCCACCGTCGTCACGCCGAACCTGCGCGAGCTGGCCGCGCTGACGGGCGCCGAACCCGCGACCGACCGTGCGGCGATGCAGGCGCAGGCCGAGCGCCTGATCGCCGCCGGCGCCGCCGCGGTGCTGGCCAAGGGCGGGCACATGGGCTCGGACGCCAGCCCCGACCTGCTGATCGCCGAGGGCACGCGCCAGTGGTACGAGGGCGCGCGCGTCGCCACCCGCAACACCCACGGCACCGGCTGCTCGCTCGCCTCGGCGCTGGCCACCTGGCTCGGCCGCGGCCTGGCGCTGGCCGAGGCCGCTGGCCGTGCGAAGACCTTCATCGCCCGCGCGATCGCCGAGAGCGATGCGCTGGACGTGGGCCACGGCCACGGGCCGGTCCACCATTTCGGCGCGCTCTACGCCGCCGCCGGCCTCGCCCCCGCCTCGAAGGACAGCGCATGAGCCTCCACGACGCCCTGCGCAGCGCCGCCCTGCCGGCCTGGGAGGCCTATACCCGCCACGCCTTCGTGCGCGGCCTCGCGACCGGCGCGCTGCCGCGCGAGAGCTTCCTGCGCTATCTCCGCCAGGACTACGTGTTCCTGATCCACTTCTCGCGCGCCTGGGCACTGGCCGCGGTCAAGACCGACCGGATCGAGGAGATGCGCCTCGCCGCGGCCACGGTGAACGCGCTCATCGGCGAGGAGATCGAGCTCCACATCCAGACCTGCGCGGGCGAGGGGATCGACCATGCGACCCTCGCCGCGACCGTCGAGGCGGGGCCCACGCTGGCCTATACGCGCTTCGTGATCGATGCCGGGCTGGCGGGCGACCTGCTCGACCTCCTCGTGGCGCTGGCCCCCTGCGTGCAGGGCTATGCCGAGATCGGGACGGCGCTAGCGGCCGAGGTCGCCGCGGCGGATGGCCGGGTGCCCGCCGACCACCCCTATCGCGGCTGGATCGAGACCTATGCGGGCGCCGACTACCAGGGCGCCGCCGCCGCGGCCGGCCGCCTGACCGAGACCGTCGCCGCCCGGACCATCGGCCCCGTGCCGGCCGCGAGCCCCCGCTGGCCCGACCTGCACCGCCGCTTCGAGGCCGCCTGCCGCCTGGAGGCCGATTTCTGGCAGCACGGCCTGACCGGCTGACCCGGCACCGCCACGGATCACGCCCAAAGGCCACTTCACCGCACCGCCCGCCGCGAGCCCGGCGCAACGCCGCGCAACGTCACCGCCGGCGCAGCCGCACGGCAGAACCGCGTCGCCCGGGGCAGCGCCCTGCCCACCCGCGACAGAACAGCGACGACCGGCTGAACCGGATGCCAGGGCGTGTTCCAACCGGACGTGAGCTCGGGCGTCCTGCCCACCCAAGTCAGGATAGGCGCACTCAGATGAAGATCCCGTTGCGTCCGCGCCTCCTGCAGCGTTCGCCGAAAGGTAACGGGATTGCGGCAACAATGACGTAGGAGGGGGCGAGAGCCGGCGTTTCCATCCCGTCGGAGACCGCTCTGACGTCCACCGGACCGTTGCGCGTCAGCACCGGGCGCCGTTCGCTGAACCTTCACCGATGTGCGCCTAGACCGACGCGGGCGGGGGCGGAACCGCGCCGCGTCAGAGCCGGATCGCGCAGAACCCCCGCACCAGGGGCGTGGCACGGGCGACGGCGTGGAAGACGTGCTCGGGGTGGCCCTGCTCGAACTCGATCACCCGAAGCCGCCGGATGCGGTCGGCGCGGCTCGAGCCGTATTCCCACATGAACCCGATGCCGAGGCCGTTGACCACCGCCTCGTAGACGCCATCGCGGGTATCGAGCACCATGGTGGGCGTGGGCGCGAGGCCGGCCTGGCGAAAGCCGGCATCGACCACGCGCTGGGTCGAGGACTTCTCGGTGCGGAAGATCAGCGGGTGGCGCGCCAGCTCCTGGCACGACAGCTGGCTGAGCGCGCCGAGCGGCCAGGCCTCGGGCACCAGCGCCACGACGTCCTGCACCAGGCAGACCGTGCGGGCGAAGCGGCCGTCATCGGGGACGTTGGGCAACACGCCCACATCGACCCGGCCCTCGACCACCGCCTCGATGATCTGCGACCACGAGCCGAGCTCGACCGTGATCTGCAGGCCGGGATAGCGCCGGCGGAACTCGGCGATCATCGCCATGCCCGGCATCGCGTTGCCGAGACCCACGCTGAACGACCCCGCCTCGAGCGCCGCGTGGCTCTGCAGCACACGGGCGGCCTCACCCTGCCAGCGTTCGACCTCGGAGGTCGAGCGGAAGAGCTCGACGCAGAGCGCGCTGGGGCGCAGCTCCCGCCCGCGCCGCTCGAACAGCGTGACGCCGGTCTCGCGCTCGATCTCCTTGATCGCCTGCGTCACGGCCGGCTGCGAGATCCCCAGCGCCTTGGCCGCGGCCGAGAAGCTGCCGGCCTCGATCACCGCGTTCAGCGCCCGGATCCGGGCGAGGGTGAACTGCACGGGGGCACCTCCGGGTTCCAGTCCCATAACCTTACCTTATACGCGTCATGCGACTGTCGTGCGTCACTGGCACCACTTCCACGGGCAGCGGAAGGGGTGACTCGTGGCGTCGATCACGCTCAGGACGATCACCAAGCGCTTCGGCGAGACGCCCGTCCTCACGGGCATCGACCTCGACATCGCCGATGGCGAGTTCCTGACGCTGCTCGGCCCCTCGGGCTGCGGCAAGTCCACGCTGCTGCGCATCATCGCGGGGCTCGAGGGACAGGACGGCGGCGATGTCCTGATCGGCGGGACCAGCGTCACGGGGGTCCGGCCCTCGGCGCGCGACCTGGCGATGGTGTTCCAGTCCTACGCGCTCTACCCGCATCTCTCGGTCGAGCGGAACATGATGACGCCGCTGATGATGCGCGACCTCGCGCTGGCCGAGCGCCTGCCGCTGATCCGTCACCTCGTCCCCGGCCACCGCGGCCGCATGGCCGCGATCGGCGAGGCGGTGCGCGAGACGGCCGAGACGCTGCGCATCGACCGGCTCATGGACCGCAAGCCGGGCCAGCTCTCGGGCGGACAGCGCCAGCGCGTCGCCCTCGGCCGCGCCATGGTGCGCCAGCCGGTGGCGTTCCTGATGGACGAGCCGCTCTCCAACCTCGACGCGGCGCTGCGCGTGCACATGCGCGCCGAGCTGGCCGAGCTGCACCGCGCGCTCCGCACCACCTTCGTCTACGTCACCCACGACCAGGCCGAGGCGCTGACGATGTCGACGCGCGTGGCGGTGATGATGGAGGGCGAGATCCTCCAGCTCTCGACACCGGCCGAGATCTACGACGACCCGTCGGACCTGCGGGTGGCCGAGTTCATCGGCAGCCCCCGGATCAACACGCTGCCCGGCAGGCTGGATGCCGCGGGCGAGGTCACGTCCGCCGGCCTCACGCTCCAGCGCCGTGCCACCGGCCCCGCCGGCCCCGTCACCGTCGCCATCCGTCCGGAGCACCTCGAACCCGCCGGCCCCGAACGCGCCGGTGCCGAGCCCGGCGCGCTGCCCGTGCGCGTCGTGCACAAGGAGAACCTCGGCGCCGACGTCTACGTCCACGGCATCGTCCAGGGCGCGGGCGAGGCCGATGGCAGCCGCCTGGTCGCGCGCGCCCTGCCCGCGGTCGCCGCGGGCCTCGCGCTCGGCGACGCGGCCGCCTTCCGCCTGGGGCGCGGCGGCGCGATGGTCTTCGGCCCCGACCGCCGGCGCCTCGCCCTCGACCCCGCGGCGCCCGAAACGCTGCTTCGGAGGGCCTGAGGCATGGCGACCTCCGAGGCCGCGGCCCGGCGCGCCGGGTTCCTGTTCACCGCCCCGGCGCTGGCGCTGATGGGGGTGATCCTGCTGTTCCCGATCCTGATCGCAACGGTGCTGTCCTTCACCAACTACAGCCTCGGCAACAGCGGCTTCGACTGGGTCGGTTTCCAGAACTACGAGCGGATCTTCACCCGATCGAAGTTCGAGAAAATGCTCTGGGCCACGGGCATCTATGTCGCCGTCGTCGTGCCCGCCTCGCTGGCGCTCGGTCTCGGGGCGGCGCTGCTCATCACCTCGGTCCGGCATTTCGGCGACTTCTACAAGACGATCTACTTCCTGCCCGTGATGGCCGCGCTGCTGGCCATGGCCATCGTCTGGGAGTTCGCGCTCCACCCCACCATCGGGCTGGTGAACGAGATGCTGGAGGCCGGCTGCCGGATCACGCCGCTGCGCCTCTGGCCCTGGTACGACCACGGCTGCGCCGAGGGCTTTCCCCTCTGGCTCGGCGACAAGCGCTATGCCCTCGGCGTCGTCTGCTTCGTCGGCATCTGGCAGGCCTTCGGCTTCAACATGGTGCTCTATCTCGCGGGCCTCACCTCGATCCCGCGCGAGCTCTACCACGCCGCCGAGATGGACGGCGCGCGCACCGCCTGGGACCGCTTCCGTCTCGTGACCTGGCCGATGCTGGGCCCGACGACGGTGTTCGTGATCACCATCACGGCGATCCGGTCGTTCCAGGTCTTCGACATCGTCGAGGCGTTCTATCCGCAGGGCGCCGGCCCCTCGCGCTCGGCCTTCGTGGCGATGTTCGCGATCTACGAGACGGGGGTGAAGCAGAACCTCGTCGGCCTCGGCGCCTCGATCACGGTGGTCTTCCTCGCCTTCATCATGGTGCTGACGCTGATCCTGCAGCGCGGCGTCGAGCGCAGGGTGCACTACGCATGAGCGCCGAACCGCCCATGGCCCCGACGCCCCGCGCCGCCGCTGCGCCCCGGCCCTCTCCCCCGACCCCTCTCCCGCGGGGAGAGGGGGGCGCCGGCGTCGACCCCGCGCGTCCCCCCCTCCGTCACGGAGGGGGGCCAGGGGGGAGGCCAAGGGTGAGGCCGGGTGGGCGGCCAGGGGAAAGGCTTCTCCTCGGGGCGCCACGATGACCGTCGCCGGCACGCCCTCGGCCACCGCCCGCCGCCTCTCGCTCGGCGAAGGGCTGAAGCACGCGATCCTGATCCTGGGCGCGCTGATCGTGCTGCTGCCCTTCTACGTGATGGTCACCTACTCGCTGAAATCGCCGGCCGAGATCAGCCAGAACACCGGCGGCATCTTCGGCACCCAGGCGCCGATGACCGACGAGCGCTGCGTCGCCCGCGCCCAGCCCGACCGCAACGCGCTCGAGGCCGCGCGCCCGCGCTTCGAGGGGCTGGAGGACCGCGAGATCCTCGCCCGCCTGATCGCCGAGGTCGAGGCCGGCTGCCAGGTCACCCCGGTCGTCTTCAACTACACCACCGCCTTCACCGAGGCGCCGCTCCTTCGCTACATGCTGAACGGCGTGATCGTGACGGTGTCGATCTTCGTGATCCAGGTGATCGTCGCGCTGCCTGCGGCCTATGCGCTGGCAAAGCTCCGCTTCTGGGGCCGGGGCGCGGTCTTCACGCTGGTGCTGTTCTGCCTGCTGATCCCGGTGCACGCCATCGCGCTGCCGCTCTACATCCTGCTGGCGCAGCTCGGCTTAACCAATACTTATGCCGCACTGGTCATCCCGTGGACGATCTCGGTCTTCGGCATCTTCCTGATGCGCCAGTTCTTCATGACCGTGCCGGACGATCTGATCGACGCGGCGCGCATGGACGGGATGAGCGAGTTCACCATCGTCTGGCGCGTCATGCTGCCGACGGCGGTGCCGGCGCTGCTGGCCTTCGCCATCTTCTCGGTCGTCGCGCACTGGAACGACTACTTCTGGCCGCGCATCGTGATCACCGGCGATCGCGACCTCTTCACCCCGCCGCTCGGCCTGCGCGAGTTCCGCTCCGACGCCGACGGCTCGTTCTTCGGCCCGATGATGGCGACCGCGACCGTCATCGTGACACCGCTGATCGTCGCCTTCCTGCTCGCCCAGCGCCGCTTCATCGAAGGCATCACGCTGTCGGGGATGAAGTGACCCCGACCCCGCCATCCGCGACCGCGGACCAACCGGGTGGCCCGACCCGTCGCCAAACCAGCCGGGCCACCCTCCCCCCGACCTTCACGCCAGGAGTGACCCCCATGAAGCGTCTTCTCGCCACCGCCGCAACGCTCGCGGCCCTCGCCGCCGCGATGCCCGCCCCCGCAACGGCCGAGGACAAGATCGTCGTCGAGTTCGCCTATCCCTACAGCCACCTCTTCGACGTGACCTACGAGAAGATCCTGCCCAAGTTCTACGAGGCGCATCCGAACATCGAGGT
>JBCBPG010000214.1:0-6869 GCA_039820865.1 Pseudomonadota bacterium | reverse complement strand
GCCTGCCGACGCCCCGGCCGCGCCGCCGGCCGCGACCGCGACCGCCGAGGAAGCCGCACCAGCGCCCGACCCTGCCGCCGCAGCTGCCGACGCCTCGCCTGCAGCCAAGCCTGCCGCCCCACCCGCCGCCGCGCCTGCCGAAGCCGGCGCCGGGGGCGAGGCGGCAGGACAGGCCCAGGGCGGCGCCTCGGTGCGTGTCCAGGCGCACCGGCTCGACGACCTGATGGACCAGCTGGGCGAGCTGGTGATCGCACAGGCGCGCCTGCGCCGTGTCGCGGGCGATCTCGGCGACATCTCGCTCGACACCGCGGCCGAGGAGATCGAGCGGCTCGTCACCAGTCTCCGCGACACCACGCTGTCGATCCGCATGCTGCCGATCTCGCTCGCCTTCGGCCGGTTCCGCCGACTGCTCCGTGATCTCTCGCGCGACCTCGGCAAGGACGTCGCGCTGCGCACGCTCGGCGGCGAGACCGAGGTCGACAAGAACGTCTTCGACAGCCTGGGCGAGCCGCTGATCCACATGGTCCGCAACGCGGTCGATCACGGGATCGAGCCCGCGGCCGACCGCATCGCCGCCGGCAAGACGGCGCAGGCCACCGTTACGCTGGCCGCGCGCCAGGCGGGCGGCGAGGTCCTGATCTCGGTCTCCGACGACGGGCGTGGCCTAGACCCGGCCGCGATCCGCGCGCGCGCCGTCGAGCGCGGGATGATCGATGCCGAAGCGGCCCTCGACGAGAGCGAGATCCATCAGCTGATCTTCGCCCCCGGCTTCTCGACCGCTGTCACGGTGACCTCGGTCTCGGGGCGCGGCGTCGGCATGGACGCGGTGCGGCGCATGGTCGACGAGCTCCGCGGCACGATCGAGGTGCGCTCCGAGCTCGGCCAGGGTACCGAGGTGACACTGCGCCTGCCGCTGACGCTGGCGATCATCGAGGGACTGCTCGTGCGCGTCGCGGGCTCCTGCTGCGTGCTGCCGCTCTCCAGTGTCGAGGAATGCGTCGAGCTGCCCGCCTCCGAGGACGAGCGCGGCGCCGGCCGGGCGCTCCTGCGCATCCGCGACGAACTGGTCCCCTATCTCGAGCTGGACGAGGTCTTCGGCTTCGGACGCGAGGCCACGGCGAACCGCCGCCGTGTCGTGATCGTGCGCGTCGAAGGCCGCCGCACCGGCCTCGTCAT
The DNA here is from genome assembly GCA_039820865.1 of Pseudomonadota bacterium. Classification (GTDB taxonomy): domain Bacteria; phylum Pseudomonadota; class Alphaproteobacteria; order Rhodobacterales; family Rhodobacteraceae; genus Thermohalobaculum. The sequence goes on along the minus strand of JBCBPG010000214.1, from coordinate 5,693 downwards.
CGACGAGGTTCTCGGTCAGCATCAGACGGTTATCAAACCCCTCAGCCCCTATCACCGAAAGATCGAGGGGCTTGCCGGCTGCACGATCCTCGGCGACGGCGCCGTGGCGCTGATCCTCGACCCGGCCGCAATCGTCAAGGCGGCGCAACAGGCACGGAGGCTGGTGGCATGAGCGAGGCCGTCGCAGAGGCGCGGGCGGCCGAGAGGCTGGTTCTCGCCTTTTCCCTCGAGGGCGAGCGGTTCGCGCTCGATGTCAGCAACGTCTCCGAGGTGCTCGACCCGCTTCCGGCCACGGCGGTGCCCAATGCCGGTGCCTTTGCGCCAGCCGTTCTCAACGTGCGCGGCGCTGTCGTTCCGCTGGTCGACATCCGCCAGCGTCTCGGCATGGCGCCCGCGGCCAGCGATGCCCCGCAGCGTCTCCTGGTGCTCGATCTGACCGTCGCCGGGGAGCCCACACGCGTGGCGATGATGGCCGACGACGTCGAGAGCATCGTCGAACTACCGGCAGGCGCGGTCGAGCCGGTGCCGGCGCTCGGCATCCGCTGGCCCGCCGCCTTCATCGAGGGCGTCGCGCGGCATCGCGACGACATCCTGATCCTCCTCGACCAAGAGACCGTGTTTCCGCCGGCGGCTCAGGCCGTCGATGGCGAACGAGGGCTAGGGGGCCCGCATCAATGACCATCCGCACCAAGCTCACCCTTCTGCTCAGCGCGCTCGTGGTGGTGATCGCCGCGTCCTGCGCCGTCAGCCTCTACAAGGCACAGTCACTCGGTGACCGCCTCACGCGGCTGGGAGAGGTCGAAGGCCGCAACCTCGTCCTGCTCGACAAGGCGCGCAGTGCCACTGCCAGCGCCTTCGGCCTCAGCAGCCAGTACCTCGCGCTCGACGGCGGAAGCGCCATGCAGATGACGCATTTCGCGGTAATCGCCCGCTTCGGCGAGGTGCGGGAAAAGGTCGATGAGCTCGCCACCAGCGTGACCGGCGAGGCGGCTGAAGACGTGACCGCGATCGACGCGCTGGTCGAGACCCTCGCCGCCGCCGAGACCCGATTCTACGAGGTCGCCAGCCAGCAGAGTACATCGGCGGCCCGGACGTTGAGCCGCGGCGAGGGCGAGGCCGCCTTCGCCGCACTGCTGGAACTCATGAACACTGTTCTCGACGGAATCCGCATAGATATCGAGACGGCGCGCGCCGTCGGCGACCCGGGCCTCGGGGCGAAGGTGACGCTCGAGGACGCAATCGATACCGGCCTCGATCACCTGCGCGCCGCGCGGCGAATCGAGAAGGACCTGCTGATCTCGTCGGAAGATGCCGAGATCGCCGCAATCGCCGAGGCGATCCGCACCGAGATCGCCGCCCTCGACCTGCAGTTGCAGCGGGCGGAGGGCTCCGAGGCTGAAGGCGCCGGCCGCCTCGTCCCGGATCTGATGGCAGCCTGGCAGTCCTGGCAGCCGATCGTCGACCGGGTCATCGACCTTGCAGTGGTCAATAGCGAGGCAAACGCCCGCCGCATCTTCCGCAGCGAGTTCGAGCCGTTGTTCGAACGTGTGGACGATGCCTGGGAGGCCCTTGCCGTCAAGGTCGAGGAGCAGATCTCCTCGGCCGCCGCCGCAGGTGGACGGGCGGCGGAGCGAGGCATGATGCTGGTGCTTGCCGCCGCCACCGTCGGACTGGTCATCGCGATCGCTGGGGCTGCCTGGTTCACGGTGACCTTCGGTCGCAGCATCAACGGCGTGATAACGACGCTCGACGCCGTCGCTCTCGGCAACCTCTCGGTCGAAACCACGAGCAGCCGGCAGGACGAGATCGGCCGTTTGCTGGCCGCGATGGATCGAATGGTACGCGACACCCGCGCAATGGCGGTCTCGGCCGAGCGGATCGCCGCCGGCGACCTGACCGTCGACGTCGCCAGGCGCTCCGACGACGACAGGCTTGGCCTGGCGCTCGGGACCATGGTCACGCGGCTGCGGGAGGTGATCGGCAACGCTAAGGGGAGCGCCGAACACGTAGCCGAGGGCGCCCGCCAGATGAGCGCCACATCCTCGCAGTTGAGCGAGGGCGCGAACCAACAAGCCGCGGCCGCCCAACAGGCCTCCTCGGCGGTCGAGGAAATGAGCGCCACGATCCGCCAGTCGGCAGACAATGCCAGCCAGACCGAGAAGATCGCGCTGCAGTCGGCACAGGAAGCGCGCCAGGGCGGCAAGGCGGTGAGCGATGCCGTCGTGGCAATGAAGACGATCGCCGACAAGATCAACATCATCGAGGAGATCGCCCGCCAGACCGACCTGCTGGCGCTCAACGCAGCGGTCGAGGCGGCGCGTGCCGGCAGCCATGGCCGCGGCTTCGCCGTCGTGGCGTCTGAGGTCCGCAAGCTGGCGGAGCGATCGCGCGAGGCGGCGGCGGAGATCGGCACCCTGTCCGCCGAGACGGTCCGTGTCTCGGGGGAGGCCGGGCAGAAGCTGGAGATGCTGGTCCCCAATATCCAGAGAACCGCGGATCTGGTCCAGGAGATCTCAGCGGCCACGCGCGAACAGAACATTGGGGCCGAGCAGATCAACGACGCCATACGTTCGCTGGACGGAGTCATCCAGAAGAACGCTGCCGCGGCCGAGGAGTCCGCCGCCACCAGTGGTGAGCTCTCGGCCCAGGCCGAGGAACTGAGCACCACCATCGCCTACTTCAACCTCGCTGGCACGACGATGCCCGCCATCAGGCCGGTGGCCGCGCCGGCGACCGAGTTCAAACCGGTGCCGGCGCACCGTACCGGCACGCGTGCCACGAGTCAGGCAGCGTCATCCACGGCGGCGGCCGGCACCAGCGCGGCCGCTGCACAGCCCATGACCGGCCAAGCGGACGAAGAGGGTTTTGACTTGGACCTGACGTCCGAGGATGTTCTGGATGCGGAGTTCGAGCGCCATGCTGGCTGACCCCGTGAACGCGGAGCATGCCGAGGCTGCGACCTCGCTGACACTCCTCACCTTCGATCTCGCTGGGCAATGCTATGGCATCGATGTCCGCAGCGTGCGCGAAGTCCTCGAGCACCGACCGATCTCGCGCCTGCCCGCCGTTGAGGCTGGCCTACTCGGCATGATCGACCTTCGCGAGCAGTGCATCCCGATTGCCGACCTGGCCAGAGCACTCGATGTGCCGCCCGTCACCGCCGACGCGGAGACGCGGATCGTAGTACTCGATCTCGCGGACGGCCGTGGCGGCCGTCGCAATCTCGGCGTCATGGCCGAGCGTGTTCGCGACGTATGGTCGGCCGAGCCGGACGCCATTGAACGCATTCCCGGCATCGTTGCTGACCCGGACGGAGACCGAGAACGGGCCGAGACGCCTGCCTCCGGGCAGGGCGGCCAGCTCGGTGGGGTGGGCCGCAAGGTCACGAACGACGGCGCCCCAGCCCTGTCGCGCGCAACGCGCATTCCGCGCCGCGCCCTTCTCGGCATCTGCCGAAACGACGGCGAACTCGTCATCCTTCTCGATCTCGCAACCGCCTTCGCGGCCGTGGCGCTCTCCGGAGAGGGCGCAGTTGAGCCTCGCTGAACGCAGTAGCGGCCCGGACGGGGCAATTAGAATGGATGCCGAAGCGATTGGCATCCTCGTCGACATCCTGCGTCGCGAGGCCGGTATCGAGGTCAGCGCAGAGCGCGTCGAGTTCCTGCGCGCCCGCCTCGCTCGTCGGCTGAGCGCGCATGGGCTCTCGGACCTGGCGACCTACGTCTCGCTCGTTCAACGCGACAGGGGCGAGCGCCAGCAACTGGTCGAGGCCCTCACCACCCACACGACCAGCTTTTTCCGCGAGCAGGTCCAGTATGCTTGGTTGGCGGGTCCCGGCCTGGATCACCTGCTGGAGGACCCCACGATCGGACGGAGCCGTCCGCTCGTGACCTGGAGCGCGGCGGCCTCGACAGGCCAAGAGGGGTACTCCGCGCTGATCACGATCGAGGAGGCGCGCCAGGCCGGTCGCCCGCTCGGCGAGCAGCGCCTGATTGGAACGGACATCTCCGCACCGGTGCTCGCCCGCGCCGCCCGCGCCATCTACGAGGAAGCCGAGACGCAGGACCTGCCCGACAACCTTCGCCAACGCTGGTTCATGACCTCGCGCAGCGGCGATGGACGCCTGAGGGTTGTCCCCGAACTGCGCCAGCTCGCGACCTGGCGCCGCGCGAGCCTGACCGATTCAGGCAGCCTCGACGGGATCGAGGCCGACCTGGTCTTTCTTCGCAACGTCCTGATCTATTTCAGCGCCGATACGCGACGCCTCGTGCTCCGCAACATTCTGGACCGGCTGCGTCCGGGCGGGATCCTCTTCACGGGCCATACCGAGACCGGTGCCGCGCGCGATGATCGCCTTGTCGCCATCGCTCCCTCGATCTACCGCAAGAAGGCCTGACATGACCGGCCCGACCAAACGCGTGCTCATCGTCGACGACAGTGCCGTCGTCCGCCAAACACTGCGCGGCATCCTCGAGGACCATCCCCGACTGGAAGTGATGGGCACGGCCTCGGATCCACTGGCGGCCCGCGATCAGATCCGACGCCAGCTGCCGGACGTCATAACGCTCGATATCGAGATGCCCCGCATGGACGGCGTGACGTTCCTGCGCCGGCTGATGGCACAGCGGCCGTTGCCGGTGGTGGTCTGTTCTTCCCTTGTCGGCGACGGGACCGAGACGCTGGGGGCCGTGCTGGAAGCGGGCGCGGTCGACGTGATCACCAAGCCCCAACTGGCCCAGCGCCAGTTCTTCCTCGACAGCGCCACGCGGATACGCGATGCAGTCTATGCGGCGGCGCATGCCCGCCTCGGACGTGCGCGCCGAACCGAAAGGATGCCCGCGGCCAGCCGTGCCGACAGCCCGGCCATCGTCGGCGTAGCAACCACCTCACGTGCACCCGGCGGGGCGATGCTCAAGACGACCGAGACAGTCGTCGCCATCGGCGCTTCAACCGGTGGAACCGAAGCGCTGCGCCATGTCCTCGAGCGCCTGCCGCCCTATGCGCCACCGATCGTGGTTGTCCAGCACATGCCGGCGGGCTTCACCGCCGCGTTTGCCCGCCGTCTCGACGGTCTATGCCAGGTAACGGTCGCCGAGGCACAGGACGGTGACGCACTGTTGCGCGGGAGGGTTCTGATCGCGCCGGGCGACCGGCACCTCGCGCTGACCCGCTCGGGCGCGACGTACCGCGTCACGATCGAGGATGGCCCGCTCATCAACCGCCACCGCCCCTCGGTCGACCGGCTCTTCGATTCGGTTGCGGAGCGCGCGGGCACGAACGCTGTCGGCATCATCATGACCGGCATGGGGGACGACGGGGCGCGAGGGCTGAAGCGCATGCGAGACGCCGGCGCGCGCACCTTCGGACAGAACGAGGCGAGCAGTGTGGTCTATGGCATGCCTGCCTGCGCCAAGGCCATGGATGCCGTCGATGCCGAGCTCGACCTGGACGACATTGCCGAGGTGATCATTGGCCTCGACGAGCAGGCCGCGAAGCGCTGACGCCTGCGTGTTGCTGCCGACGCCCCAGGCGCCTTTAGGTTGCGGAGGGTGGCGGGTGCCAGCACGTTGCTCCGCACGGTTGCGAGGCTCCGCGCCGGTTGGGCCATCGCAGCCCGGGGAACTGATCAGGGACGGTTATCGTGAGGGTTTGCCGTCACCCAAGCGGACGGCGGAGCGGCCGGTTCCTGACGT
>JBCBPG010000213.1:0-6888 GCA_039820865.1 Pseudomonadota bacterium | reverse complement strand
CCTGGCCCTGCGGCACCGGGCGGCGGCGCGTGCGGTCCATCTCGGCATCGATATCGGCATCGTACCACATGTTGAGCGCGCCGGCCGCGCCCGCGCCGACCGCGATGCAGAGGAGCGCTGCGACCGCGATCACCGGGTGCACCGTGGCGGGCGCCGCGGCCATGCCGGCGATGGCGGTAAAGACCACCAGGCTCATCACCCGCGGCTTCAGGAGGCGGATGTAGTCGCCGAGCTTGGCTTCGTCGGCCGGAACGGCGGTGTGGAGGGTGGCGTCGGTCACGGTCGTTCCCTGGCCCGGGGGCTGTCAGACCCGGCTTCTATGCTGCAGCCCGGCGCGCCGCGGGGGCGGGCCGGGCCTCGTGTCTCGCGCAGGCCGCCGCAGCGGCCGCGCCGCTCAGTTCTGGGCGACCGAGACGTCGCCCTGGCGCTTGGCCACTTCCTCGGCGACCCAGGCGTCGTAGGCCTCCTGGCTCACCACCTCGATCGTGATCGGCATGTAGGCGTGGTTGATGCCGCAGAGCTCGGAGCACTGGCCGAAGTAGACCCCCTCCTCCTCGGCGCGGAACCAGGTCTCGTTCAGGCGGCCGGGGATGGCGTCCGTCTTCAGCCCGAAGGAGGGCAGCGCGAAGTTGTGGATCACGTCGCCCGCGGTCGTCAGCACGTGGACATTCGCGTTCACCGGCACGACCACGCGGGTGTCGGTCGCCAGCAGGTACTCGTCCTGCTCGTAGCCGTACTCCTCAAGCTCGTCCTTCTGCAGCATGATCGAGGTGAAATCGATGCCGTGCTCGGGATACTCGAAGCCCCAGTACCACTGGTAGCCGGTCGCCTTGATGGTCACGTCCGGCTCGGGCACGTCGAGCTGGTTGAACAGCAGGCGCAGCGACGGCACCGCGATGATCACCAGGATCAGCACCGGGATCGCGGTCCACAGCACCTCGAGCTTGGCGTTGTGGGTAAAGCGCTGCGGCGGGTTCGGGTTGGCCGAGGCGCGGAACTTCCAGACCGTGTAGGCGAGCAGCCCGGTGACGAAGAGCGTGATCAGCGTGATGATCACCAGCAGGAAATCGTCCAGCCACTGGATCTCGTGCGCGATCGGCGTCACGCCGCGCTGGAAGCCCGTGGCCCCCGGCGTCGGCTTGCCGGCCACCGCCTCCTGCGCGACGGCCGCGCCGGTGCTGATCATCACGCTGGCCGAGACGGCCGCCGCGGCGATCGCGGTGCTTGCAATCCGCATCCTATGCACTCCCTCTTGGGGGTCGGTAACGGCCCGGCCCCATGGACGGTCGGTTTCGTTGCAAACAGCACAACGAGGGGAGCGCAGCAAGGGAACTTCGCGCGTCAAACCGCCGCCTGCCGGGTCTTTGTTCCACGTGATGCGGGATGCACCGGTTCTCATCCACGCCTTCAACGGGTCGCCAGGCCGGCCCGCCGCCCGCACCGCGCCCCTTGCGCGCCCGCCCGTTCCCGCTCCATAGCCCCCAGAGGCAGCACTGATGACGGCCGAGATGACCGCTGAGACGATCCAGGACACCGCCCCTTTCCGCCCGTTCGAGACGCATCTCGACCGCGACAGGGCGCTTGCCGTGCTGCGCGAGGCGGTGGCGGGCGCCGATGACGGGGAGCTCTTCCTCGAACGCACCCGCTCGGAGGTGGTGAGCTTCGACGACGGCCGGCTGCGCAACGCCGTCTACGACCGGGCCGAGGGGTTCGGCCTGCGCAGCGTCGCGGGCACCGCCTCGGGCTATGCCCATGCGACCGAGCTGGACGAGACGGCGCTGCGGCGCGCCGCCGAGACCGCCCGCCTGGCGGCCCGCGACGGCGGCGGCACCATGGCCGCGCCCCCGCCCGGCACCAATCGCAGGCTCTACGACGCGGTCGACCCGGTGGCGGAGCAGGCGATCGCGCCGCGCATCGCGCTCCTCGCCGAGATCGACGCCTATCTGCGGGGCAAGGACCCCAAGGTCGTGCAGGTCTCGGTCACGCTGGCGGCCAGCCTGCAGGAGGTCGAGATCCTGCGCCCCGAGGGCGGCTCGGTCAGCGACTGGCGCCCGATGGCGCGCCTCAACGTGTCGGTCATCGCCGAGGGCGCGGACGGGCGGCGCGAGAACGGCTATTCGGGCGGCGGCGGGCGGCATGCGCTGGAGCAGGTGACCGACCCCGCCTTCTGGCGCGCCCAGGCGGACGAGGCGCTGCGCCAGGCGCTGGTCAACCTCGAGGCCGAGGACGCGCCTGCGGGCGTGATGGACGTGGCCCTCGGGCCCGGCTGGCCGGGGATCCTGCTGCACGAGGCGATCGGCCACGGTCTCGAGGGCGATTTCAACCGCAAGAAGACCTCGGCCTTCACCGAGCTTCTGGGCAAGCGGGTCGCCGCGCCGGGAATCACCGTGATCGACGACGGGACGATCCCGGACCGACGCGGCTCGATCACCGTCGACGACGAGGGCACGCCCGGCGGGCGCACGGTGCTGATCGAGGACGGCGTGCTGACCGGCTACATGCAGGACCGCCAGAACGCGCGGCTGATGGGCGTGGCGCCGACCGGCAACGGGCGCCGCCAGGGCTTTGCCCACCTGCCGATGCCGCGGATGACCAACACGATCATGCTGGCGGGCGAGGACGATCCCGACAGCATCGTGGCTGGGCTCGAGGACGGCATCTACGCCACGAATTTCGGCGGCGGCCAGGTCGACATCACCAACGGCAAGTTCGTGTTCAGCTGCACCGAGGCCTATCGCGTGAAGGGCGGCAAGGTGCTGCATCCCGTGAAGGGCGCGACGCTGATCGGCGACGGTGCGACGGCGCTCCAGCAGATCCGCGGCGTCGGCAATGACATGAAGCTCGACCCCGGGATCGGCAACTGCGGCAAGAACGGGCAGTGGGTGCCGGTGGGCGTCGGCCAGCCGACGCTCCTGATCGGCGGCCTGACCGTCGGCGGTGCCGGCGACGCCTGAGCGCGGCGGACGCGGGGCCGACCGGCAGGCGAAGGGCCTTGAGGCGGCACCGGCGGGCCGGCGGGCGCGGGCAGGCCTGGCGGTACCTGCGCCCAGGAGCGGGAGGGAGCGATGACGTCGTTCGTCACGGGCTTCAGCATCATGTTCGCGATGATCGCGATTCTGCCGGCCGTCGTGGTGGGCGTGACGCTGGCGCTCTCGGCCCGCCAGCGCCATGCCGAGGTCATGACGGCGCTGATATCCGGGCTCGCGATCGGCGTGCTCTATCTCGAGGCGGTGCTGCTGATCGGCCATCCCGCGCTGGGCGACGCCGCGCTGGGGCCTGCGGGCACGGGGCTGCTGATCGCGCTCTCCACGGTCGCCGTGCTGCGTTTCGGCCACCATCTCGGCATGGCGGGCCCGCTGCCCTGGGTCGCGACCCTGACGGCGGCGGGCGTGCTGGGCGCGATCTTCGGCGGGACCGAGAGCATGCTGAGCGGCTGATCCCCCCTCGGACCGCGGCGGCGCGCCACCGCCGCCCCCGATCCCCCTGGTGCCCCGATCAAGGGCCTGATCATGGGCCCGATCACGGGAATGCGCCCAAGTGCGACGGCAAGCGTGATGGAATGAAGCGCGGCCTCGCGCGTTGTCCCGGTGTCGATCGAACAGCAGGAGGCATCGAGATGACATCCAGTCGGCGGATCGCCCGCTTCGCCCCCGTCGCGCTGATCGCGCTTCTGGCGGCCTGCGGCAACACGGCGGCGGAACGCGGGATCACCGGGGGCGCGCTGGGCGCGGCGGCCGGCGCCGCGGCGGGCGCGGTCACAGGCGGCTCGGCCGCCACCGGCGCGGTGATCGGCGGCGCGGTCGGGGCCGCGGCGGGCGCCTTGAGCGACCGCAGGGACCTGGACCTCGGCGACAGCCCGTTCTGAACCCAGTTCCGATCATGGTCCGATGACGGCCCGACCGCGACCGGACCGCGGCCCGGTTGCAAGGAAAGCGGACGTCGCCTGCGGGCGGCGTCCCCAAGCCCCCGGTCCGCCGGCGCTCAGGTCACCTGCTTGCGATAGGCATGCGCCGGATAGACGCCCAGCACCCGGCACTCGCGCGTGAAGAACGCCAGCTCCTCCAGCGCGCGCCTCAGGCCCGGCTGCTCGGGATGGCCGTCGACCTCGGCATAGAACCGCGTTGCCGTGAAGCTGCCGTTGACCATGTAGCTCTCGAGCTTGGTCATGTTCACGCCATTGGTCGCGAAGCCGCCCATCGCCTTGTAGAGCGCGGCCGGCACGTTCCTGACCTCGAAGACGAAGCTGGTGACGACCGCCTCCGCCTCGGGGTCGGCCTCGATGCGCTGGCGCGACATCACCAGGAAGCGGGTGGTGTTGTGGTCGGCGTCCTCGATATCGGCGGCGACGATCTCGAGCCCGTATTCCCGCGCCGCCAGCGGCGAGGCGATGGCGGCGCGCGTCCCCGCCGGCGCCTCGGCCACCGCCTTGGCACTGCCGGCGGTGTCGGCCGAGATCACGGGACGCAGGCCGTGCGCCTTCAGGAAGCGGCGGCACTGGCCGAGCGCGACCGGGTGCGACATCGCCTCGGTCACCTCGGCCAGCGCCGTGCCCGGATGGGCGAGCAGCTGCAGGCGGATCGGCACGAAGTGCTCGGCCACGATGTAGAGCCCCGAGCCCGGCAGCAGATGATGGATGTCGGCCACGCGCCCGTGGATCGAGTTCTCGATCGGCAGCACGGCCAGGCGCGCCGTCCCGCCCCGCGCCGCCGCGACCGCGTCCTCGAAGGTCGCGCAGGGCGTCGGCTCCATCTCGGGAAACATCTCGGCACAGGCCTGGTGCGAGAAGGCGCCGATTTCGCCCTGGAAGGCGACGCGGCCGGTTGCCTGGGGCAGCGGGTTGGGTAACTCGGTCATTGGAGAGCTCCGTCCGGGCGCGCCGACGGGCAGGCAGGGGGCCGTTCACGGCCCTCGGGACCGAGCCGCCGACCATTCTGCCACAGGGAACGCCCGATATTCGTACGAATGGTCGCGTCTTATACGGGTTGGCAACAGGGGATTGAAGACGCTATCTCGCGGCCGGAGAGGTCGGCCTACCGGACAGGGAGAGGCAGGAAACATGGATTTCAACGCGCTGAACAAGGTGGCGGGGGCGTTCCTGGGCGCGCTGCTGGTGCTGCTGCTGGTCGATTTCTTCTCGCAGAAGGCGATCGACAGCGGCGGGCATCACGATGACGTGCTGGCCTTCGCGCTGGAGATCGAGGAGGAGGGCGGCGAGGTCGAGGCCGAGCCCGCGATCGATCTGGCGGCGCTGGTGGCGGCCGCAGACCCGTCGGCCGGCGGCGGGATCTTCCGCCAGTGCGGCGCCTGCCACAAGGTCGAGGACGGCGCCAACGGCGTCGGCCCGCATCTCTACGGCGTCGTGGGCCGCGCGATCGGCTCGGTCGACGGCTTTGCCTACTCGGACGCGCTGGCCGGCCATGGCGGCGAGTGGAACGTCGAGACGCTCTCGGGCTTCCTCGAGAACCCCAAGGGCTGGGCGCCGGGCACCAAGATGGCCTATGCCGGCCTCAAGGACGCCGAGGACCGCGTCAACCTGATCGCCTGGCTGAACGAGGAAGGCGGCTCGAACGTCGATCTCGCCGCCGGCCTGACCCCGGTCGAGACCACCGAGGCGCCGGCCGAGACCGCGACCGACGCGGCTGAGGAGGCCCCGGCCGAGACCGAGGCCGCCCCCGAGGAGGCGACTGCCACCGAGGAAGAGGCCGCGGTCGAGCCTGCGGCGACGGAAGAGGCGACCGCCGAGGCAACGACGGAAGCCACCGAGGAAGCGACCACCGAGGAGGCCACGGCCGAAGCGCCGGCCGAGGCCACCGAAGAGGCGCCGGCCGAGACCGCCGCGGCCGAGGAGAGCGCGCCGGCCGAGGCCGAGGAGACCGTCGAGGTCGCCGCGGCGCCGGCCGCCGAGGAGGCGCCCGCCGCCGACAGCCTCTACGCCAGCGTCTCGGCCGAGGACGGCCGCAAGATCTTCCGCCAGTGCAGCGCCTGCCACGTGGCCGAGGAGGGCAAGAACCGCGTCGGTCCCCATCTCTGGGGCGTGGTCGGTCGCGGCGTCGGCAGTGTCGAGGGCTACAAGTACTCCGACGCGATGACCGGCTTTGGCGGCGACTGGTCGCCCGAGCGGCTCTCGAGCTATCTTGAGGACCCGCGCGGCGTGGTCGACGGCACCAAGATGGTGTTCCGCGGCCTCAAGGACGAGAGCGACCGCGCGGCCGTGATCAAGTGGCTGAACGAGCAGTCGGACGCCCCGGTGGCGCTGCCCTGACGCGCACTCTCCCTCCGGGATGCCGACGGGGCGCGGTCCAGCACGGACCGCGCCCTTCGGCGTTCCGGGCCCACGGCGACGCGACGGCGCGTGATGACGCGCCCGTGACAGCCGGCGGCAGGGCGCGCAGGGAGGCCGGGGGTGTCCTTGCATGGCGGGCGCCCCATTTCTAACGATGGGATGACAGGACGCCGGCGACACGACCGGCGCGGCTGACAGGGGGTTGGCGGATGATCACTCGGCGTGACTTCGGCAGGGGCGCAATCGCAACGGGGCTCGGCCTCGGTCTGGGCCTCGCACTTCCGGGAACGCTGACGCGCCGGGCGGGCGCGGCAGGACCGCAGGGCGTCACGCACGGGCTCTCGGCCTTCGGCGCGCTCAAGTACCCGGCCGGCTTCACGCATTTCGACTACGTGAACCCCGACGCGCCCAAGGGCGGGGAGTTCTCGACCGCGCTGCCCGGCATCACCTTCGACAGCCTTCACCCCTTCGTGCTCAAGGGCAACAGCGCGGCCGGCATGGCCTTTACCCACGACCGGCTGATGGAGGGCTCGGCCGACGAGCCCGACTCGGTCTACGGCCTGGTCGCCGAGACGGCGGAACTGGCCGACGACGGCAGCGCGGTG
>JBCBPG010000212.1:0-6893 GCA_039820865.1 Pseudomonadota bacterium | reverse complement strand
CCCCAGATCGAGCGGCTGCTCGACCGACGGGGCGGCGCGCTGTCGGGCGGCGAGCAGCAGCTGCTGGCGCTGGCACGGTGTCTCGCGAGCGGGCCGCAGTTGCTGTTGCTGGACGAGCCGACCGAGGGGATCCAGCCCTCGATCGTCGATCTCATCGAGGAAAAGCTGGCCGACCTGGCCCGCAGGCGCGGCCTCTCGATCCTGCTGGTCGAGCAGAACCTCGAATTCATCACCGCGCTGGCCGACCGGGTCATGGTGCTGCAGAAGGGCCAGGTGAAGGGCGTGATCGCCGGCGGCAACGCCATGAACGCCGACCTGATCGCCGAGTTCACCGGCTTCGCCTCCGCCGCACCACCGGCGCGGGCACCTGCGGCGCCGCTGACGGCGCGGGGGCCTGCGGCGCCGCTGACGGCGCCTCCGGCACATCCCGGGCGCACCCCGCCTCTGCCGCAGGCGCCGGCCGCCCCGCGGGCGGTGCCGGAGGCCCCGGCGTCACGGCGCGCCACGCCGCCCCAACCGCCCGCTGCGCCACCCCCCGTCGCAGGACCCGAGAGGCCGACCCCCATGACCGTCCAGCGCCCGACCCTCGCCCAGCTGACCGCCATCGCCCGCGACTTCGGCATGAACATGCCCGAGGCACGGCTGGCCGAGTTCCTCTCGCTGATGGAGGGGAGCTGCAAGCGCTATGACGAGCTGGACGCGATGCCGGACTACGTGCCCGAGGTCGCCTATCCCCGCACCGCCGGCACCCGGCCCGCGCCCGAGGACAACCCCCACAACGCCTGGGCCGTGAAGGTCGAGATCCGGGGCGCACCGCGCGGCCCCCTCGCCGGCAAGACGGTCGCGATCAAGGACAACGTCTGCGTCGCGGGCGTGCCGATGATGAACGGTGCCTCGACGCTCAAGGGCTATACGCCCGATATCGACGCCACCATCATCACCCGCCTCCTCGACGCGGGCGCCACGATCATGGGCAAGGTCCATGCCGAGTATTTCTGCCTCTCGGGCGGCAGCCATACCGGCGCGCAGGGCCATGTGCACAACCCGCACCGCATGGGGTATGCCGCCGGCGGCTCGTCCTCGGGCTCGGGCGCGGTCGTTGCGGCGGGCGAGGTCGACATGGCGATCGGCGGCGACCAGGGCGGCTCGATCCGCATGCCGGCCAGCTTCTGCGGCATCTGCGGCATGAAGCCCACCCACGGCCTGGTGCCCTATTCCGGCGTCATGCCGATCGAGACCACGATCGACCATACCGGCCCCATGACCGCGACGGTCGCCGACAATGCCCTGATGCTGGAGGTGCTGGCGGGCGAGGACGGGCTCGACCCCCGGCAGTACGCGCCCCGGGTCGACGCCTATACCGCCGCGCTCGGCCGCGGCGCGCAGGGCATGCGCATCGCCATGGTGCGCGAGGGCTTTGGCCGGCCCGAGAGCGAGGAGATGGTCGACGACGCGGTCCGCCGCGCGGCCGAGACCTTCCGCCGCCTCGGCGCCACGGTCGACGAGGTCTCGGTGCCGATGCACGACCGCGGCATGGCGATCTGGCTGCCGATCGCGCTCGAGGGCTCGACCAACCAGATGATGAAGGGCAACGGCATGGGCACCGGCTGGGAGGGGCTCTACACCGTCTCGCTCCTCGACGCCCATGCCAACTGGCGCACCCGCGCCGACGAGCTGTCCGAGAGCCTCAAGATCACGATGTTCACGGGCGAGTACTTCCAGCGCCACCACCGCGGGCACTACTATGCCAAGGCGCAGAACCTCGCGCGCCGGCTGCGCGCCGATTACGACCGGATGCTGGGTGCCTATGACCTGCTGATGATGCCGACGACGCCGATGCGCGCCACCCCCCTGCCCCCGCCGGATGCACCGCTGGCGCTGATCCTGCAGCGCGCCTTCGAGATGCTGGAGAACACCGCGCCCTTCGACATCTCCGGCCACCCGGCGATGAGCGTGCCCTGCGCGATGGCGGACGGCCTGCCCGTCGGCATGATGCTGATCGGCAAGCACTACGGCGAGAGCACGATCTACCGCGCCGCCGCCGCCTTCGAGGCCGCGGGCGACTGGCGCGCGATGTGACCGCCCTGCCCCCCTCCCCGCCGGGTGCGCCCTGCCGCCACCGCGCGCCCGGCCCGGGGGGGTGGGTGGGCGTGTGGGGGGGCGGGTGGGCGGGCGGGGCGCGGGCCGGGCGCGCGGTGGCGGCGCCAGCCCCGCCCACTGTTTGCGGCCACGCCCCGGCATGAGCGTCCGCCGCCCCTCGACCGACGACCTGCGCGCGGCCGGCGCCGAGCTCGGCCTCGCGCTCGACGAGGCCGACGCCGCCTCGTATCTCGCGCTGATGCAGGGGCTCTTCGAGCGCTACGAGGCGGTCGATGCCATGGCCGAGCCGCTGCCCGAGGTCCGCTATCCCCGCACCCCCGGCCGCCGCCCCGATCCCGCCGACAACCCCTTCAACGCCTGGGCGGTGAAGACCGTGATCCGGGGCGCGCCCGGTGGGCGGCTCTTCGGGCGCACGGCCGCGATCAAGGACAATGTCTGCCTGGCGGGCGTCGAGATGCGCAACGGCTCGACCGTGCTGCAGGGCTATGTCCCCGAGATCGACGCCACCATCGTCACGCGGATGCTGGACGAGGGGGTCGAGATCCTCGGCAAGGCGGTGTGCGAGTACTACTGCGCCTCGGGCGGCAGCCACACCTCGGCCACGGGGCCGGTCGACAACCCGGCCGCGCCCGGGCACGGCGCAGGCGGCTCGTCCTCCGGCTCGGCCGCGCTGGTCGCGGCGGGGCTGGTCGACATCGCGACGGGCGGCGACCAGGGCGGCTCGATCCGCATCCCGGCCAGCTTCTGCGGCATCGTGGGCATCAAGCCGACCCATGGCCTGGTGCCCTATACCGGCATCTTTCCCGTCGAGCTGACCGTCGACCATGCCGGCCCGCTGGCGCGCAGCGTTGCCGACTGCGCCCTGGCGCTGGAGGTGATGGCAGGCCCCGACGGGCTCGACCCCCGCCAGCGCGGCGCCCCCGCCCAGCCCTATGGCCAGGCGCTGTCGCGCGGGGTCGCGGGCCTCTCGGTCGGCGTGGTCGAGGAGGGCTTCGCCACCCCCGGCGCCGAGGCGGCGGTCGACGATGCCGTGCGCGCCGCCGCCGACCGCCTCGCGCGCGCGGGCGCCACGGTCGAGCGGATCTCGATGCCGCTCCACGCCCAGGGCGTCGCCATCTGGACGCCGATCTTCCTCGAAGGGGCCACGCGGCTCATGATGCAGGAGAACGCCTTTGGCACGAACATGAAGGGCGTCTTCCTCGAGAGCCTGATGGACGCCCATGCCCGCTGGCACGCCCGCGCCGACGAGCTCTCGGACACGCTCAAGCTCGGGATCCTGACGGGCCACTGGATGAGCTCGCGCCATCGCGGGCGCTTCTACGGCAAGGCGCAGAACCTGAACCGCCGGCTGACGGCGGCCTATGACGACGCGCTGGCGCGCCACGACGTGCTGATGATGCCCACGACGCCGATGGCCGCCCAGCCCCAGCCCGGCCCGGGGGCGAGCCGCGAGGAGGTGGTCGGCCGCGCCTTCGAGATGATCGCCAACACCGCGCCCACCTGCGCGACCGGCCATCCGGCGATCTCGCTGCCCTGCGGTCGCACGCCCGACGGCCGCCCCATCGGCGCCATGCTGATCGCCCGCCACCACGACGAGATGACCCTGTTCCGCGTCGCTCGAGGGCTGGAGGCCGCGCTGGCCTGAGGGGCCGGCCCCGCCGCCCGCAGGAGGCGCTGAAACTCGTCTGGCGCTCAGGCCGCGCGCGCGCGTCCCGCGGCCGCGAGCATCCCGTCAAGCGCGGCGACCAGTGCCCGGCCGCGCCCGTGGCCGGCCTCCTCCAGGTCGCTCGGCACATGCACGAACCACGCCGCCGTGAGCGCCGCCCGACCCGGCGCGAGCCCCAGCCCCGCCCAGAAGGTCGTGTCGCAGACATAGCGCCCGGCATCGGGCGAGAGGCGGACGGGCAGACGGCTGCGCAGCGACCGGGCGGCGCGCGCGGCCGCCCGCCCCCCGCCGCGCGCGGCGCCCCAGGGCACCAGCACCGAGGGCCGGCCGACCGTCTCGACCCGCACCGCGCTGCCCGACCATTCGCCCGTCATCAGCACAAGCCGCGGTCGATGCCGCGCGACCAGACGCTCCAGCGCCTCGGCCGCGGCCGCGTGGTCCACCGGCAGGATCGCATGCGCCACCCCGCCCCGGCCGGCCGGCGCGCCCCGCGCCAGCCGCGTCGCCAGCCGGTCGGCCAGCGCGCCCGAGAGGATGGCGCTGGCATTCACCACCCGCCCGCCGAAGGGCTCGAACCCCGTGATCAGAACTTGCGTCATCCCGCGAGGCTGCCACAGCTGGTCCGGTCAGCCCAGCATTGTGGACAAGCCTCGCCACCCCGTCGCGCCCCGAAGAACCGGCAAACCCCATGCCCCGCCGAGCACCAGCCGACCGCCCGCACCGGCGCAGCCTCGCCTTGGCAGGGCTCGGCCGCGGGACCGCGCCGTGAGCCGCCGCGACCGGCCGACGACGCCCGACGGGCGCTACGCCGTCGCTCGCGGGCGCCTGCGCCGCAGCACCAATCCCCATCTCGACGACGCCACGCGCCGCGCCGCCGTCAAGGCTCTCATGCAGGCCCGCCTCGCCGCCCGCCGGGCCGAGGACACCGCCGATGCCGACGCCCTCGCCGCGGCCCGCGCCGCCATCGACGCCGCCAAGCGCCGGCTCGGCGAACGCGGCCCCGTCTGGTGGGCCGACGGCGCGCCGGACGAGGACGGCCGCGCCCCGGCCGACAGCACCTATGCCACCTGGTGGGCCAGCCTCACCGAGGCCGAGCGCGCCGCCGGCATGACCTGATCCCCGTGCCCAAGGCCGCCGCGCCAACGACGCCCCGACCACGCCCGGCCCGCGCGGGTGGGTGGGCGGGGCGCGGGCCGGGCGTGGTCGGGGCGGTGGCCAGGGCGTGGTTGGGGCGTGGTTGGCGCGGCTGTCGCAAACGGGCCATCGCGAGGTGAAAACCGGCGCGACGCCGGCCTGCCCCGATCCCAAGGCTTGCAGAGGACACCGCGAGGGAGGAGAGGCATGGCCACCCTGCACGACAGCCTGATCGTCGGCGCCGCGCGCAAGATCGACCCCTCGCGCCGCCCCTCACGCCACGTGATGCGCCGCGCGATCGCCGAGGGCGCGCTCCTCCCCGACGGTACGCCCAACGACAACGACCGCGTCGAGACCGGCCCCACGGATCTCGCCTTCCGCGAATGGGCGGCGCTGGGGCTCGAGATCCCGAACCTCGACACCATCCGCGCGTATCGCAAGTCGCGGCTGGTGCGCGAGATCGGCCTGCGCGGCCTCGGCGGCCTGCTGATGTTCGACCCGCTCAACATCCGCTACGCCACTGACACCACCAACATGCAGCTCTGGATCGCCCACAACCCCTGCCGCGCCTGCCTGGTGCTGGCCGACGGGCACATGGTGCTCTGGGACTTCCACTCTTCCGAGCACCTCTCGGCCCACCTGCCGCTGGTCGACGAGGTGCGCCACGGCGCCAGTTTCTTCTACTTCGAGAGCGGGGACCGCGGGGCCGAGCATGCCGCGCGGTTCTGCGCCCAGGTCGACGACCTGATGCGCGCCCATGCCCCGGGCGAGCGCGGTCTCGGCGTCGACAAGATGGAGCTGGCCGGCATCGACGCGCTGCGCGCCCTCGGCTACCGCCTCACCGAGGGCCAGGCCGTCACCGAACACGCGCGCAAGATCAAGTCGGGCGAGGAGCTCAAGGCCATGCGCTGCTCGATCGCGGCCTGCGAGGCGGCGATGGCCGAGATGCAGGCGGCCACCCGCCCCGGCATGGCCGAGGTCGAGGCCTGGGCCGAGATGCAGCGCGGCAACCACATCCGCGGCGGCGAATGGGTCGAGACGCGGATCCTCTCCTCGGGTCCCCGCACCAACCCCTGGTTCCAGGAATGCGGGCCGCGGATCATGCAGGACGGCGAGCTGCTCGCCTATGACACCGACATGGTGGGCCCCTACGGCTACTGCGCCGATCTCTCGCGCACCTTCGCGATCGGGGAGAAGGACCCCGGCGACTATGCGCGCGACCTCTACAAGGCCGCCGTCGAGCATATCCGCATCAACATGGCCGAGCTCGCCCCGGGCGTCAGCTTCCGCGAACTGGCCGAGCGCGGCGACCCCCTGCCCGACCGCTTCCGCGCCCAGCGCTACGGCGTCAAGTACCACGGCGTCGGGCTCTGCGACGAGTACCCCGCCATCCGCTACCCCGACGACTGGGAGGATGTCGGCTATGACGGCGTGCTCGAGCCCGGCATGTGCCTCTGCGTCGAGGTCTATTTCGGCGAGGTCGGCGGGCCCTGCGGCGTCAAGCTGGAGGACCAGGTCGTGATCACCGAGACGGGCCACGAGAACCTGACGCGCATCCCCTTCGAGGCCGACCTCCTCCGCTGAGCAGGCCGTCGCGCTGGCGCCGTGTCTCCCGCGGCCGCCGGCAACCGCGCCCCGGCCCTGTGGACCCCCACGCGGCTTCGTCGCGGCCCGATCGTGACCGCCAGAACGTGTTCCAACCTGACGTGCATACGGGCGCCCTGCCCCTCCCCCGCGTTGGGTACGGACACCCTGCCCCCGACATTGGGTACGGGCGCCCTGCCCGCCCACGTCAGGATAGGCCCAGGCGGATGAACATCCCGTTGCGTCCACGGGTCCAGCAGCGTTCGCGGAGAGCTACCGGGATCGCGGCAATGATGACGTGGGCGAGGATGGGGAGGGGGCGAGGATGGGCGTTGCCGTTCGGTCGGACACCGCTCCGGGCGGTACCGGTCGGCTGCGCCCCGTGAGCCCGGGTGTCGCCATACCGCGT
>JBCBPG010000211.1:0-6899 GCA_039820865.1 Pseudomonadota bacterium | reverse complement strand
GTGGTCGTCGCCATGTCCGGCGGGGTCGACAGCTCGACCGTGGCGGCCGTGCTCGCGCGCGAGGGCTACGACGTCGTCGGCATCACGCTCCAGCTCTACGACCACGGCGCGGCGGTCGCCTCGTCAAAGTCATGCTGCGCCGGGCGCGACATCCACGACGCGCGCCGGGTGGCCGAGACGCTGGGCATCCCGCATTACGTGCTCGACTACGAGAGCCGCTTCCGGGCGGAGGTGATCGACGACTTCGCCGACAGCTACCTCGCCGGCCACACGCCCATCCCCTGCGTGCGCTGCAACCAGACGGTCAAGTTCCGCGACCTGATGGCGACGGCGCAGGAGCTCGAGGCCGACTGCCTGGCGACCGGGCACTATGTCCGCCGGGTCGGGGGCCTTGCGGGCGCCGCGCTGCATGTCGCCGCCGACCCGGTGCGCGACCAGAGCTATTTCCTGTTCGCGACCACCCAGGTGCAGCTCGACTTCCTGCGCTTCCCCCTCGGCCATCTTGCCTCCAAGGCCGAGACGCGGGCGCTGGCGGCCGAGCATGGGCTCGCCATCGCCGACAAGCCGGACAGCCAGGACATCTGCTTCGTGCCGGGGGGCGACTATGCGCGGCTGATCGAGAAGCTCCGCCCCGGGGCCGCCCGGCCGGGCGAGATCGTGCACCTGGACGGGCGGGTGCTGGGCCGCCACGAGGGCATCCTGCACTACACGATCGGCCAGCGCCGGGGTCTTGGCCTTGGTGGCGGTGAGACCGGGGGCGAGCCGCTCTACGTCGTGCGGATCGACCCGGGTGCGGCGCGGGTGGTCGTGGGCCCACGGGAGGCGCTGGCGACACGGCGCATCTGCGTGGGCGCGGTCAACTGGCTCGGCGAGCGCCCCCTGCCCCCGGCTACCGGGGGTGAGGGACTGGCAGTCCGGGTCAAGGTGCGCTCCACCCGTCCGCCGGTGGCGGCACGCGTCGCGGCGCTGCCCGGGGGCGGCGCCGAGGTTGTTCTGATGGACGCCGAGACCGGTGTCGCCCCCGGCCAGGCCTGCGTGTTCTACGCCGAGCAGGACACGCGGGTCCTGGGCGGCGGCTGGATCGCGCGCGGCTGAACGCCCGCGATCCGGCCCGATCCGACCGGTGCCCGTCAGCCGGTCGCCACGGCGCGCTGGCGCGAGCGGAGCAGGCCGAGCGCACCGAGGCTGGCAACGAGGAGCGGCAGGCCCGCCGGCAGGGGAATGACCGCGCCAGGCGCGCCCGTGCCGCCACCCGTGCCACCGGTACCACCGCCCGTGCCGCCACCGGTACCACCACCCGTACCACCACCCGTACCGCCGCCAGTGCCGCCGCCCGTGCCACCGTCGGCGGTCGTGAACTGGGTCATGATCGCGAAGGGACGGGCGCCATCGTTCACGCCCTGGGTGAAGCCGAAACCGGCATTGGCGTTCGCCGTGTCGTTCAGCCCTGTCGTCTTCCCGTCCAGCGCCGTGAAGGTCGTGAGGCTGTTGGACCGGATCTCCATGATCAGGTTGCCGTCGGCGGTCGGGTCGTAGCCGAACGCGTTGTCGAAGCTGAAACCGATGCTGAACGGATTGGTGCCGCCGGGATCGAACTCGCCCAGCACCGAGACATTGGTGTCGTTGAACACCTGCGTCAGCCCGTTCGGCGCGTTGTCGGCATAGGTCGTCGAGATGTTCACCGGATCGACCAGCGTGGTGCCGAGGAAGATCTGCACCGAGGGGATCGTCCCGCTGGCTGCCGCCGTCGCCGCGCCGTCGAGGCGGAAGGCCAGGCCCGTGAGGCTGAGCGGCGTCGTGCCGAAGAGCGAGTCGCTCCAGATCTGCTGGAACACGACCGGTGCGCCGCCCGCGCCGAGGAAGTTGTCGAGACCGCGGGTCTCGATATCGCCCTCGGCATCGGAGCCGAGCGGGTTCAGCGTGCCGGCCTGCGCCACGCTGGCAATCGCCGCCAGCGCGAACAGCCCGGTCGCCGCGATCGCGCCGGCGCGCAGGGCATCGCGCAGGTTGGGGATGTAGAAGCAGGGTCGCGCCGACGGGTTCGGCCGCTGCAGGCCGGACAGGTCGAGGGGGGTGAAGTTGGACATCGGTGGCTCCCAGGAACGAGTACGCAGTCGGTTGTTGCGGCGGGTCTTCCGGGGAGGAAAGTGGCGCGATTACTATTATTGAAACGTAAACGCTAATCTTCGATTAGCCTTTACTTGGCGGCGATTTGTGGGGGTTTGTCTACCCGGACCGCAACCGATGGCGATTCGAAACCGTTTGGAGGTGCACGACACGGGCGCGGGCATGCCTTGCCGCCGGCGAGGCCGGAGACTAGCCTCCGCTTCCACTCCCAGACACCCCCGCGGAGAACCCCGCATGACCGAGACCGACCGCGTCCTCGACCATCTCGACCAGGGGCGCGATGCCCAGCTCGAGCGGCTTTTCGCGCTCCTCCGCCTGCCCTCGATCTCGACCGATCCGGCCTATGCCGCGGCCTGTCGCGACACCGCCGACTGGCTGGTCGAGGATCTCGCCTCGATGGGCTTCGAGGCTGCCGCCCATGCGACCCCGGGCCACCCGATCGTGCTGGCCGAGGACCACGCGGCCGAGGGGCCGCACGTGCTCTTCTACGGCCACTACGACGTCCAGCCGGTCGACCCGCTCGACCTCTGGGAGGGCGATCCCTTCGAGCCCGCGCTGGTCGAGCGCGCGGCCGGCCCCGCGATCCGCGCCCGCGGCGCCTCGGATGACAAGGGCCAGGTGATGACCTTCCTCGAGGCCTGCCGGGCCTGGAAGGCGGTGCATGGCCGGCTGCCCTGCAAGGTCACCGTGCTGATCGAGGGCGAGGAGGAATGCGGCGGCCCCAGCCTGCCCGGCTTCCTCGAGGCCCAGCGCGGGCGCCTCGGCGCGGCCGATATCGCACTGGTCTGCGACACGGGGATGTGGGACGCGACAACGCCCGCGATCACGACCATGCTGCGTGGTCTGCTGGGCGAGGAGATCACCATCCACGCCGCCTCGCGCGACCTCCATTCGGGCTTCTACGGGGGCGCGGCGGCCAACCCGATCACGGTGCTGACGCGCATCCTCGGGCGTCTCCACGACGAGACGGGGCGCGTGACGGTGCCCGGCTTCTACGACGGCGTGCCGGAGCTCACGGACGATCTCCGCCGCCAGTGGCAGGCGCTGCCCTTCGACATCGGCGCCTTCCTCGGCGAGATCGGCCTGGCGGCGCCCTTCGGCGAACAGGGCCGCAGCGCGCTGGAGCTGACCTGGTCGCGCCCCACGGCCGAGGTGAACGGCATCACAGGCGGCTACACGGGCGCGGGCTTCAAGACGGTGATCCCGGCCGAGGCCAGCGCCAAGGTCTCGTTCCGCCTCGTCGGCCAGCAGGACCCGCACGCGATCCGCGCGGCCTTCCGCGACTGGGTGCGCGCGCAGCTGCCCTCGGATTGCAGCGTCGCGTTCGCCGAGCACGGCGCAGGCCCCGGCGCGGTGATGCCGGTCACTGCCCCCGCCTTCGGCGCCACCCGCGCCGCGCTGGGCGCGGAATGGGGCACCGAGGCCTTCTTCATCGGCTGCGGCGGCTCGATCCCCGTCGTGGGCCAGATGCAGACCCTGCTCGGTCTCGACAGCCTGCTTGTCGGCTTCGGGCTCGCCGACGACAACCTCCACTCGCCGAACGAGAAGTACCAGCTCTCCTCGTTCCACAAGGGCGCACGCTCCTGGGCGCGCATCCTGCCGGCGATCGCGGCGGCCTGAACGGCGAAGGGCCGGCCCGCGGCGACGGACCGGCCCAGCCAGGCTTGCCGGGAAGGCTCAGCTCGTCTGCGGCTTCGACTCGTCCGCGGGCTTCTCGGTGGTCTGCGGCTTGGGATAGCTGCACTCTGCGATGGCCGGGGCCGCGAAACTCAGGATACCGGCCGCGAGGACGGGAAGGATCATGGTCTTCATCATGCGTCTCCACTCCGTTGCGAATAGAGGATCGTCCGCCGGATGACGCCGCGATGAAAGAAGATTCCGCACATGCCCTGCGGCTCGTTTACGCAGGGGGCACGATCGGGGCCGCTGGAACGCCACTTTCGCCGCTGGGTGGAGAGGCTTTCCGTGCCCTGTGGGAGCGCGCGCTGGTCCCGATGCTCCCCGGCGCCGGCGGGCTCGACTGGATCGCGATGACGCCGGCCATCGATTCGAGCGCCGCCGTCCCGGGCGACTGGGCACGCCTCGCCATGGCGGTGACCGCCGGCGCGGCCGAGGGAGCACCCGCGGCGATCGTCCTGCACGGCACGGACACGCTCGCCCACGCGGCCACGGCGCTCGGCCTGCTCGGCACGCTGATGGACGGCGCTCGCCCCGTCGCCCGCCTCGCCATGCCGGTGACCCTGCTCGGCGCCATGCGACCGCTCTTCCTGGGCGAGGCGGTGGACCCCGCGGGCGACGCCCCGGCGACGCTCGCCGCCGCGCTGGCCCGTCCGGCCGCACCCGGCGTGATGCTGGCCGAGGGCGGACGCCTCCTGCCCGGCGGACGCGCGCTGAAGATGGTGGCACGGCTCGGCACGACAGCGCCCGGCGAGACCGCCTTCGCCTGCCCCAACGGGCCGGGCATGCTCGCCCCCCTGCCCCCGGCCGACCCGTCGGCGCTGATGGCGCAGATCGACCGCCTCGCCCCCCATCTGGGCGCCCGCAGCGTGGTCTGGATGACCGCCCGGCCCGAACCGGCCGGCCGCCTCGCCGCCGAACTCGAGGCCCTGCTCGCCGCGCCGGCCCTGCGCGCCGGCGCCGTCGTGCTTGCCGGCTTCGGCGAGGGCAACCTGCCCGATCCCCGCCACCTTGGCCCCGCGATCGAAACCGCGCGCGGCCGGGGCCTGCCGGTTGTCGTCACGACCCAGGTAGCCCATGGCGGCGCCCATCCCGGGGGCTACGCCGCCGGTGCCTGGGCTGCGCCGCTCGGCGTTCTCTGCGCCGGCGACATGACACCTGCCGCGCTCCACGCCAAGCTGCACCTGGCGCTCGCCTTCGCCGGTGCCGATGGCTGGGACCACGACACGATCGCCGGCTACCTCACCGCGCCTGTCGCCGGCGAGATCACCGCCTGAACGGGATCCGGCCCGCCCCGGGACCCGCAGTGACGATACCCGTCAGTTGAGCGTACCGAGCGGCCCGTCCCCGCCGCCGCCGGCCGATGTCCCCGCCGCCCGCGCCCGGCGCCGCCGGCTCGGCCGCGGGCCCGTGCGCGCCTGGGTCTGTGCCTCGGCCAGAAGGCGCGTCATCGGATGGTCGGCCGGCGCGCCATAGGCCGCCGCCAGCACCGCCGCCGCATCGCCCGGATCGATCCCCTGCGCCAGCCCCATGGCCCAGTCGAAGAAGATCGAGCGGCAGTCCTCGGCCGCGATGCCCTCGATACGGAAGGCCTCGCAGATCAGGCCGCGCGGGTCGAGCGCATGGGTGCCGGGCTGGGTCATCCCCGCGACGCTGGCCGCGGCCCGCGCAACAGTCAAGCGGCGCCTGCGCAGTTTGGCCCCAACGCCCGCCGCCCTGGCGCATCGCCTCCGGGGCCGGGCGCCGGACCGGCCAGGCCGGTCCCCGGGCGAGGGGGGCTCGATGCCCCGCTCGGCCGGCCCCTGACCGCCCAGCCATCGAGGCGCCTGGCCGCCTAGCCGTCGAGGCGCGCCACCCCGGCGGCGATCCCGTCGAACAGCACCCGCACGTCCGAGGCCACCGTGACCACGTCCGCTCCCGCCGCCGCAAGCCCCGCCGGCGTCGCCCCGGGCCAGGGAAAGACCCCGGCCAGCTTGCCCGTCGCCCGCGCGATCTCGACGATCTCGGCGAAGGCCGCGGCCAGTACAGGCGCATCCGCCGCCGGGTCCAGCCCCGCCTCGGTGGCATAGTCGAAGGGCCCGAAGAACAGCATGTCCACGCCCGCCACCTCGGCGATCGCGTCCGCGGCCGACAGCCCTGCCCGGCTCTCGACCTGCACCGCCACCAGCGCCCGGTCGTTCCAGCGCGCCTGGTAGTCCGCCTCCGCCCCGTAGCCCGAGGCCCGGATGACCGCGAGCGCCGAGCCACGGCGCCCCTCCGGCGGATAGAGCACGAGATCCGCTGCCGCCCGCGCCGCCTCCGCGCTCTCGACCTGCGGGAACAGGATGCCGCCCGCGCCCGCGTCGAGCGCGCGCTTGACCTCGCCGGCCGCCGCCTCGCCCACGCGCACCAGCGCCCCCGTCGGCCCCAGCGCCAGCGCCCGCATCACGTGGCCCAGCGCATCGCCGTCCGTCACCCCGTGCTCGCCATCGACGACGGCCAGCCGCGCGCCCGCCCGCGCCGCGATCTCGGCCCCCGCGGCCGAGCCCAGGCCCAGCCAGACGCAGCCCGCCGGCACCGCCCCCGCCAACCGCGCCAGCTTGTCCCGAGGCGTCATCGCTCCCCCTCCCCCCGCGCCACCGCGGCATAGCCCTCCGCGAGGCGCATCTGCTTGTCCCAGTCCAACCCGTAGGCGTCGCAAAGCCGCCGCGCCTCATCCTGCCGCGCCCCGCCCCCCTCGACCAGGTCCAGCACCAGCAGGCAGGACACCAGCCAGCCGGCCGTGCTGACCGTTGACGGATGGCGCGGATTGGTCGCGTCAAAGGCCGCCCGCCGGATCTCCAGCCCCCGCCTGAGCGACCCCTCCGCCGCACCGGGCACCCCGGTCTCCAGCAGCGCCGCGCCGAGATTGTTTTGGTAGAACGCGATCTCCGGATCGCCAGCCTTGATCGCGTCCGCCGCGACCAGCCGCTCGCTCACCGCCAGCGTGGCGCGATGCAGCACCACCTCCGCCCGCCGCCTGCCGCGCGCCCGCTGCACCGCCGCAAGGTCGTTCAACGCCACCGCCACGCCCCGGCTCTCCGCCGCGACCGAGCGCTGCAGCCGCAGCGCCGCCT
>JBCBPG010000210.1:0-6903 GCA_039820865.1 Pseudomonadota bacterium | reverse complement strand
TCCGGCGTGATCGCCGCCGCCTTCGGCGTGCTGTTCGGGCTGCCCAGCCTGCGGGTGCGCGGCATCTACCTGATGGTCGCGACGCTCGCTTCGCAGTTCTTCATCATCTGGATGATCGACAAGTTCGGCTGGTTCAAGAACTACGACACCTCCGGCATCATCACGGCGCAGGACATCGTCATCTTCGGCAAGCCGTTCACCACGCCGATGGAGATGTATCTGGTCGTCGTGCTGGTGGTCACCGTGCTCACGATCCTTGCGCTGAACATGGCGCGCGGCAGCATCGGGCGGAACTGGATGGCGGTGCGCGACATGGACATCGCGGCCGAGAGCATGGGCATCTCGCTCTACAAGACCAAGCTGCAGGCCTTCGCCATCAGCGCCTTCTTCTGCGGCATCGCGGGGGCGCTGTTCGCCTTCACCTATCTCAAGTCGATGGAGCCGGTCGCCTTCGACATCAAGCTGTCGTTCCGCATCCTGTTCATGGTGATCCTCGGCGGGCTCGGCACGATCAGCGGCTGCTTCATCGGCGCGGCGTTCATCCTGCTCTTCCCGGTGGTGCTGAACAGTGTCGGCAACAACCTCTTCCACGGCGCGATCGATGCGACGATCATCTCGTCGATCGAGCTGGTGGTGTTCGGCGTGCTGATCATCGTCTTCATGATCTATGAGCCACTCGGCATGGCAAAGCTCTGGGAGAACACGAAGCAGCGGGTCATGGCGTCCCTGCGCGGCAGGGCCAGCCAACCGACCGACCGGACAACCTGAGGCACAGGTCCGCCGCGTCTGCGCGGCGGACCTCTTCTCGACGTACAGGGGCAGTCACCGATGCCCCAGACACTCTTGCCCGACACTCTTGCCCGACACTCTTGCAAGCCACCCTCACGGGCTCTCGCAAGGGCGCGCGCTGCCGCGCGGCAAGGACGATGCCGCCCCGGCAAGCGCGGCCTTACCCGCTCGATCAGCTCTATGGGCAACGGCGCAGGTCCGGCCTGGTCGCGAAGCGAAGATCGAGAGCAGCGCTTGCGCTCAGCCGGCCAACTGCGTCCGCTGCGGCGTCCGCACGCGCGAGATCAAGCGACCACGACAAGCTAAGCGTTCGGCCGAACCCGCCAGCCGTCGTCCAGGACGAGGCTCCAGGCGCGTTGAGCGTCAAAGCCAGAATATGACGACTGCAGCCCGCGAGATCAGCAGTGGGATCGATTAGTCGCGGTATTGCAGAAAATGCCGCGCACGCCCGTGCGCCCAACTCGGCGACTTGACGGCTCACGGCGCGATAATCATCGTCCACATGATGTGAAATCTGCGTTGCGGAGGATCTCTGTGCGTACCAGTTTCAGAGCAACCTCATGTAACGCGCGACACCCCCTCGTCGTTGCGTGCTTGTTTTCATTGGCTGCCGGCTGCACGCCAGTACCGCAGCAAGAGGTCCTCGGCGACAACCTGCCGCCGCCGCGCGTCTCGCTCGAACCGGTGCCGTCGCCGCCGACCGCCCATCCCGATGCGGTGCCCGAGATCGACGACGCCTGGGCCGAGCAGGACCTTGTGGCCGCACGCTTCGACAACATGATCGAGCGGGCGCCAGGGGCGTCGAACCGCTTCCGCCAGTTCGTCGCGCAGCTGACCGAGGCCCGCGGCTTCCGGCTGGAGACCGAGACGCTGAGCGATGCGGAGGCGAATGCCGGTGCCGCGTCGGAGTGGTGGGACGACGACATCTTCCGCCCCCTCGGCACCGGGCAGGGGACGATCGGCATCGATCTGGATTCGGTAGTCCGCAGCTCGGTCTCGAACAGCCACCAGCTCAAGGCGTTCGGCATGCTGCCGGCGATCCGCCAGACCGCCGTCAGCGAGGCCGAGGGGCGGTTCACGCCGGAGGCCTTCGGCGAGGCGCGCATCGGGCGCATCAACGACCCCGCGACCAGCCCCTCGCTGACGGCGGGCGAGGATCGACTGCTGTCGACCGAGGGCGATGTCGAGATCGGGATCAGGACCCGGGTGCGCACCGGCGCCGAGATCACGCTGGCGCAGCGCTTCGGGGCGATCGACACCAACCAGACCGACTTCATCCCCGGCGAGCAGGCGAGCGCGCGCACGTCGCTGACGATCGTGCAGCCGCTGCTCCGCGGCTCGGGGCTCGACGTGAACAACGCGCCGACCGAGCTGGCCGAGCTCGACACCAAGATCGCGCAGTACGAACTGGTGCGTCAGCTCGAGAACCACCTGCTGGAGGTCGAGCGCGCCTACTGGGCGCTCTATACCGCGCGGGCCAACCTGTTCCTCAGCCGCCATCTCGCGGGGCACGGCCGACGGCTGGTGCAGCAGGCGGCGGCGCGCCAGGAGGTCGATGGCGATCCGACGCTGGGCATCCGCGCGCGCGCGGCGGCCAGCCGCTGGGAGGCCGGCGCCGTCAGGGCCGCGAGCGCGGTCGACAACGCGCAGTTCCGCCTCGGCGCGCTGACCAACACGCCCGAGCTGACGCAGGCCGGCGCCGAGCTCGTGACCGTCTCGCCGCCGGCCGCGGTGACGCCGCGGGTCGACCGCCTGGCGATCCTGAACCAGATGATGGAGCGCCGGCCCGAGCTGCAGCAGGCCTTCCTGCAATACGAGGCGGCGGCGCTCCGCGAAGGGATCGCGGCGAACGAGCAGCTGCCCGAGCTGGACCTGATCCTCGAGGGCACGCTGGCCGGCAACGCGGACGACCGCGACTTCTCCGGCGCCTTCGGCGACAACGAGCCGGGCGGGCTGGTCGGGCTCCAGTTCTCGGTACCGCTGGGCGCGGACGAGCGCGATGCGCGCTATGAGCGGCGGCGCCTGGAGACGGTGCAGCAGCGCCACCAGACCCGCGCGGCCCTGTCGACGGTGCTGCTGGAGGTCGAGGTCTCGGCGAGCGAGCTGGCCATCGCCGCCAAGGACCTGGAGTTCCGCCGCCGCGCCCGCCTCGATGCGCAGCGCGAGCTCGAGGCGCTGCGGGTGCAGTGGGAGGACGGCAGCGGCTTCCAGGCACCGTCGAGCACGCTGGACGATCTCCTGGGCGCGCATGAGCGCGTCTCGCAGGAGGAGCAGGCCGTGGCGCGCGCCCGTGCGACGCTGGCCGTGGCCGCCGCCAATTTCAGCCGCGCGCGCGGCGTGCTGCTGGATCGCTGGAATGTCGAGGTGGCCCCGACCACCGGGGTGCGCGACGAGACGATCTATCGCGCCAACGCGCTCCTCGACCAGTAGGCGGCGGGCCGATGCGTCCCTTCCTGGAGAAGCTCGAGGACCGCATCCTGCTGACGGCCGAGCCGACGGTGACGGTCGACGGGCCGGACAGCGTCGATCTGGGCGAACAGGACGTCACGCTCACGCTGACCTTCGACAACACCTCGGGCGACGACACGCCCGGCGATCCGTCGGACGGCGACACCGGCTTCGTGCCCTTCGTCAACGTGATCCTGCCGACGACGGGCGCCGACGGGGCGGGTGCGGAGACGGATGACGGCATCACCTTCGACGGTGCCAGTTTCCTCGGCACGTCGCTGTCGTCGACGGTCCTGGTCTTCGACGATGCGGGCGAGGCCGAGCATCCGCTGGCCAGCGACCCGGACGGCAACCCCATCGTCGTCACCGGCACGCCGGGCGACACGCTGGTGGTGCTGTCGCTGCCCTTCGGGTCGTTCGCGCCGGAGCAGGTGCCCGTCGAGATCGAGCTGACCCTCGACGTCTCACCCCTGGCCGATGTCGACGTGCCGCTCGATGTCGAGGTGCAGGGCGGCTTCGCCTTCGGGACCGACCCGCTGGACGACCCCGACGTCGATCCGCCGATCTTCGGCGCGACGACGACGCAGTCGATCACGCCGACGCTGCTGACGCTGACCAAGGCCAATGACGGGGCCGAGGACGAGACGGCGACGGGCCCGAACTTCCCGCGCACCTGGACGATCACGCTGGACGTGGCCGACGGGCAGACGCTGACCGACGTGGTGCTGGACGACCTGCTGCCGACCAACATCCACTACCTGGGCAACCTGACCGTCAGCGGCGGCACCGGGGCGATGGTGCTGGACGAACCCGCGATCGGCGTCATCCCGCCGGACGATCGGGGGCTGCAGATCGGGTTCGACAGCGTGACGGGTGGCAGCCCGGTGACCGTCAGCTTCGAGTACTTCGTGCCGGATACCGGCGGGCGCGGCCTCTCGGTCCTCAACCCGTTCACCGGCAACGACGGATCGGCCGTGAACGACGTCTCGGCGGCCGGCGACTTCGTGCCGCTCGACCCGCGCGACGACCCGGTGCGCGTCGTCTCGGACGAGGTGGCGGCCGACGACGTGCTCGACCTCCGCTCGATCGCGGTGCAGAAATCGGTGGCGGTCAGCGACGACCAGAACGTCGCGGGCCCGACGCCGGGCGACACGGTAACCTCCACCCTCGCCGTCCAGATCTCCGACTTCTTCACCATGGGCGAGATCACGCTGACGGACGTGCTGGGCGACGGCCTGGAATTCGTCGACGGCAGCGCGACGATCGAGGTGGTCGAGGCCGATGGCGACAGCATCGCCGCCGGCACCGCCTTCGCGCCGCTGGCGCTGACCGTGAACGACGATACGCCCGGCACGGGCGAGACGACGCTGGTCTTCGACGTCTCGGCCGCGATGGTGGCGGCGGGCGCGGCCGACGGCGTCCTGGTCGGCGACCTGGTCGACGGCGTGCAGACGGCCGGCACCACGGCGATCGTGACCTATGACGCGCTCATCCTGGACCAGTTCGCGAACCCCACGGACGAGAGCGAGATCAGCCAGGGCGACACGCTCAACAACGCCGTGACGGTCTCGGCCAGCGTGCGCGACAACGACGACCCCACCGTCGCCACCGGCTTTGAGGAGAGCGATACCAGCGCGGCCAGCATCACCATCCCGTTCGGCGGGATCGACGAGAAGACCGTCGTTGCGATCAACGGCGTGGCGCCCTCGGCGGATCAGGTCATCTCGGCCGGCGACGAGGTGACGTTCAGCGTCAGTTATGTCGCGCCGATCGGGTCGTTCGAGGACCTGACGGTCGAGGACTTCCTGCCCCAGCCGGTGTTCGACGCGACCGAGATCACGACCTTCGTCCCCGGCACGGGCACCGCGACGCCGCCGGCCCCCGGCACGGCCACCTTCGGCGCGGCGACGACGGCGAACTTCTTCACCGCCGGCGGCACGGTGCCGGTGCTCGACGTCAACGCGGGCTCGAACTCGATCGCCTTCGCCTTCAGCGACGTGTCGATCGATGCCCGCGAAGAGATCGTGCTGGAGATCGTGTTCACCGCGACCGTGCAGGACGAGGTCTTCTCGGACGGGCTGCTGCTGACCAACCAGGCCTCGATCACCGAGGAGAACACCAACGACACGCTTTCGGTCACCACGCAGATCGCCCAGTTCGTCTTCGGCCAGCCCGAGCTCGAGATCACCAAGGGCGTGATCGCGTCGGACAACGGCGTGCTCGACGCGGCGGCCGGACCGGTGGCGTTCTCGGCGCCGGGCTCGGCGGGGCCGCGTGCAGCGGGGACGATCTCCTCGGACGCGCTCGACACCGTGACGGTCGATGCCGACCTCTCCGGGGTCGATGCCGGCGACACCGTCTCCTTCGCCATCGTGGTCGAGAACACGGGCTCCTCGCCCGGCGGCGCCTTCGACATCACGATCCAGGACACGCTGCCCACGGGCTTCGAGATCGGGCCCGGCGGGCTCAACCTCAATGTCAGCGACGGGGCCGGCACGGCGATCGCCTTCACGGGCGCGGATACCGACCTGTTCGGCGCGGGGATCGAGCTGGTCGACGGCACGGATACCGGCGCGCTCGCCTCCTTCGATGCCACGGCCGGCGACAACATCGTCGTCGTCACCTACGACCTGGTCGTGGCCGACACGGCCGGCCCCGCGGACACGATCGAGAACACGGCCGCCGTCGCCGCCTTTGCCGCCTTCAACGGGGGCGAGAACCGCGTGCCGGCCGCCGGCCTCGACGACGACGCCGTGGTCGAGACGCTCCTGCCCCGGGTCGAGAAGACGCTGGTCTCGACGGGTGTGGGCGGCGATGCGGACGATGCGCTGCTGGTCGGCGAGACGGCGGTCTTCCAGATCGCGATCGACCTGACCGAGGGGCTGACCGAGGACCTGCTCGTCACCGATGCCGCGATCCTGGCCGGCGCGGGCGCCGATCCCGATGGCGGCGTGCTCGAAATCCTGGGCGCCGAGATCCTGGCCATCGGCACCAACCTGACGCTGGAGAACGCCCTCGCCCCCGGTGACGGGCCCAACGTGGCGTTGGACGACAGCAATGGCGACGGCATCGCCGACAGTCTCGGCTTCGATTTCGGCGATGTGACCAATGCGCCGGACAACGACGAGACACCGGCCGACCGCATCCTGATCGAGGTCACCGCCCGGGTGAACAGCGACCCCGCGACCGAGGCCGGCGACCTGCTGATCAACCAGGCGACGGTCTCCTTCGCCGGCGGCACCGTGCGCGACGACGCCTCGGTCGTGGTGACCGAACCCGATGTCGCCCTCACCAAGACCGCCGTGCCCGCCGCGGGCGATGCCGGCGACGAGATCACCTTTCGCGTCGAGGTGACCAACCAGCCGCTGACCGTGGGTGGCGAGGACCGCTCGGCCAGCGCCTTCGACCTGGTCATCACCGACATCCTCGACGACCCGGACCTGGTCTTCGTCGAGGGCTCGGTCGTGCTGTCGGGCGATGCGGCGGGGGCGGCGACCATCGTGCTGGGCGACGATCCGGGCGAGACGACGATCGAGGTCACGCTGGACGAGCTGGCCACCGGCGAGACGCTGGTGATCGAGTATCGCGCCATCATCCCCGACGACGTCGTCCTCGGCGAGACGCTGACGAACACGGCCGATGCGCGCTTCGACTCGCTCCCCTTCG
>JBCBPG010000209.1:0-6903 GCA_039820865.1 Pseudomonadota bacterium | reverse complement strand
TCGCGCGCCGGGTCGAGAGGTGCCGGCCCCATCGGCGGTGGCGAGCCGCCCTCGCCGGCCAGGGCACGGCCGGCCGCAGCCCATTCCGCCGCGCCCCGTTCGATTGCCGCGATCGCGGCGGCGGCCAGCACCTTGTCCCTTGCCTCGCCCGCAGGGTCCTGTCCGCGCCCCTCGCGCGCGGGCCGCGACGACACGGGGTCAGCTGCGGCGGGCGAGCCATCCGCCCCCGCGTTCCCCTGATCGCGATCCACGGCCGACCCCCGCGCTTCGCCCAGCGCGTTCAGCGTCCGCCGCACCGCGTCGTCGTCCCGTCCCGGTCCGCCGTTCTGCCCGACCATGGGTACGCTCCGTTCGTCGCCGCGTTGATGGCAGGATGATGGAGCGCGTCGGTCCCGATCAAGGAATTTCCAACGCAACCCGAAACCTCAGCGGTTTTTCTCCCAAGGGTTGCAGACAGTTGTCACTTTCATTCCAGGGTGTACCCCTCCCGCCGATCGGCGGCGGCGGCGTCGGGATCGCGCGTGCCGGGCGGACCGAAACCGCCGCCTCCCGGCAGCGTCAGGCTCACCACCGTGCCGGCCGGCAGCGTCGTCGTGATCTTGGGCGCAAGGGGGATCGCCGCGCCGTCCGGCCCCGTCGCGGCGAGCGCGCCCGGCGCCCCCGGCTCGCCCCCCGCCAGCCCCGGCGCGGGCGTGGCGATGCGCTCGTAGAGGCCCGAGAAGAGGTAGGGCCGGTCGCTCAGCACCTCGACCGTCATCGCCTGGCCAAGCCCGCCGCGATGGCGCCCGCGCCCGCCCGATCCCTCGGCCAGCCCGCGCCGGCCGATCACCAGCGGTGCGCGGGTCTCGATCACCTCGACCGGCACGCCGGCGATGCCGCTGGGATAGGCCGTGGCCGAGAGGCCGTCGCGCCCGGCCATCGCGCCGACGCCGCCCGAGGCGAACCAGGTGAAGCTGAACGGCCGGCCGTGGCGGTCCTCGCCCGCGATATGCGTGTCCCAGAGCCCGTCGGCCCCGGGTGCCGCCACCGCATCGGGCAGTGCGCCGGCCAGCGCGCCCATGATGGCGGAGGGCACGAAATGGCCGACCAGGTGGCGCCCGCCCACGGCCGCGGGGCGCCTGGCGTTCAGGACCGATCCCTCGGGCGCGGTGATCTCGATGGCCGAAAGCGTGCCCTCGTTGTTCGGCACCTCCGGGCAGACCGCGCATTTGACGCCATAGGTCGCGTAGGCGCGGGTGTAGTTGACCGCGACGTTGATGCCCCGGTCGACCGCGCCCGAGGAGCCCGCGAAGTCCACCTCCAGCCGCGTCCCCTCGACCACGACGGTCACTGCCAGCGTGATCGGCGTCTCGAACCCGTCCAGCGTCAGCGTGTAGGGGTAGCGCCCGTCCGGCAGCGAGGCGATCGCGGCATGCATCGCGGCGCGGGAGCGGTCGACGATGGCGTCGGACAGCGCCTCGATGTCGGGCAGGGCGAAGGCGTCCATCATCTCGGTCAGCTGGCGCGCGCCGACCGCGTTGCCGACGACCTGGGAGTGGAGGTCGCCCAGCACCGCCTCTGGCTCGCGCGAGTTGGCGGCGATGATGTCGAGGATCGGCTGCACCGGGCGGCCGGCCTCGTAGAGCTTGAGGATCGGGATCGCCAGCCCCTCCTCGTAGATCGAGCGGCTGTCGGCCGAGAGCCCGCGCCCGCCGAGATCCAGCGCATGGCAGCAGGAGGCGAAGAAGGCCACGACGCGGCCCTCGCGGAAGACGGGCGTGGCGACGGTGATGTCGTTCAGCTGGCTCGCCGTCAGCCAGGGGTCGTTGGTGACCAGCACGTCGCCCTCGGCCAGGCTGTCCGGCGGGTGACGATCGAGCAGGTGCACCATGCCGGTCGCCATCGAGTTGATGTGCCCCGGCGTGCCCGTCACCGCCTGCGCCACCATCCGCCCGCGCCGGTCGAAGACCCCGGCCGAGAGATCGCCGGCATCGCGCACGATCGAGGTGAAGGACGAGCGGATCAGTGCCGCCGCCTGCTCGTTGACGGCGCCGATCAGCCGGTTCCAGAGGATGTCGAGGGTGAGGTCGTCCATGCCCCGACCATTCCCCGCGGGAGCGCCTGGTGCAAGCCGCAACGCGGCGCGTCTCGCGTCTTCGGTTCGGACAGATGGCCCGCCGCCCCGGCCCGCGCCCCACCCGCCCACCCGCGCGGGCCGGGGCGGCGGTTCGGCGCACGCGGTGGCGGGCGGGCGTGGCAGGCTCAGCGCGCCGGGACGACCAGCACCGGGGTCTGGGCGGCGCGGAGCACCTGTTCGGTGATGCTGCCGTAGAGCATGTCGACGACGCCGCGCCGGCCCTCGGAGATCAGCACCAGCAGGTCCGGCCCGACCTCGGCCAGCCGGCCCAGGATCTCGGTCGCGGGGTCCCCCGGCGCGGCATGGCGGCTGAGCCGGGCCCCCGGCAGGTCCTCGGCCGTCACGGCCGGTTCGGGCAAGGCACGGCCCACGTGGAAGAGCTCGACCGCCGTTGCCTCGGCCGCGAGATCGCCAAGGAGCCCCGCCGCCTCGAGGATCGCCTCGCGCGGGTCGGGCGCCACGTCGACCGCGCAGATCACGCGGCGCAGCGACAGGCTGCCGTCGCGGGGCGAGACGAAGCCGCCCGTCATGTCCGGCACCACCAGCGTCGGCACCGCCGCCCGCCCCGCCAGCGCGCCCGAGACCGAGCGCCGGGCGAAGGGCCATGACCCCTCGCTGGCCCCGTGGCCGAGGACGAGGAGATCGGCCTGCATCTCCTCGAGGAGCCCCGGGACCACGCTGACCGGGTCGGGGCCCGGCAGCGCCATCTTGCCGACGCGCAGACCCAGCCGCTCGGCCACCTCGGCCTTGCCGGCGCCCTCCGCCAGCAGGCCCCAGGCGGAAAGCTGGGGGCGCACGCCGGGGAACTGCGACCAGTCGGGCGGGCCCTCGCTCGGCCGGCCGACATGGACCAGCGTCAGCCGCGCCTGGTGCACCAGCCCGATGGCCAGCGCATGCACGAAGGCCGGCAGGCCGCCGCGCGAGAAATCGGTGGCGTGAACGATATGCATGGCGCGCCCCCCCTGTCCCCCTGCTACGCGCCCGCCGGTGGGCGCGCCAAGCGAATTCGCGCGCGCCTCAGCGCAGGAAGTCGAGCCGCTCGCCCCCGCCCTCGAGCGTCAGCCGGTCGGCCGTCGGATCGTAGGTGATCGCGGGACCGGCGCCGAGGACAGCGAGATAGCGCCGCTCGATCGCGTCGCCCGGGCCGTGGCAGGCCATCCGCGTGGTCGCGGCCGGGCCGTCGAGCACGAGCCGCCCGTCCGCGATGCGCGCGCGCCCGTTGAAGCGGTTGCAGCCGGTATGGCCCGACAGCGCGCCGTCGGCCCCGAAGGCCAGCGAGGCGGCACCGCCCGCGAGATACCAGGTGGTCACCGGCCCCTCGGGCGCCGCGCCCTCGGCCAGGTGGCGCCCCGGCGCCCAGCCGGCGATCCCGCGCCAGCCGACCCGGCACCAGCGAGCGTCGGCGGCGGCCCGGCGCTCGGCATCGCCGGCTGCCTGCCACTCGGCATAGCTCAGCCCGCCGCGGCAGCCCAGATTGCGCAGACCATCCGTGTCGCCCGGCACGCCGGCGATGCGCAGGGCGCTGTCGTTGGGGGTGTCGCGCAGCGCGAGCATCTCGGCCGGGCCGAGGCCGATGATCCGGTAGTGATCCGGCCCGTCCGCCTCGGCCCCCGCATCGAGGGACGGGGCGGCGAGGAGCGCGGCGAGGAGGAGGGCGAGGAGGGACGGGGCGGAGGGGCGGCGGATCATGGGGCGGGGCTCCGTGTCGCGGATGTCGCGCATCCAGACTACGCCGGATCGCCTCGCACCAGAAGGCGCTCAGAGCGCGGCGATGCCGTCGACCACCAGCTTGCCGCCGGCGCCCGCCAGCCCGACCAGGATCACGGCGTCGAAGGCGCGCTGGGGCACCCGGGCATGGGCAAGTATGCCGATCGCCACGCCCAGGGCCGCCGCCGGCAGCAGGATCAGCGACAGGCGCAGCGCCTCGGCGTCGAAGAAGCCGAGGGCGGCGAAGGGCCCCGCCTTCATCAGGTTCAGCCAGAAGAAGACCACCACCGTCGTCGCCTGGTAGGTGGTCTTGTCGAGGCGCCGCGGCACCAGCGCGATCGCCGCCGGCGGCCCGCCCGCGTTCGAGACGAAGCTGGTCAGCCCCGCCACCACGCCCCAGAACCCCGCGCGCAGCGGCCGGAAGGCGGGATCGCCCCCCGGCTGCCAGCCCGCCGCCGCCGCCAGCCGCTGGGCGACGAAGACCAGCGCCACGGCGCCGATCGCCAGCCGCACCACCGCGTCGCTGACCAGCCCCCAGACCGCCCAGCCGAGCCCGACGCCGACCGCGCCCCAGAGCACCAGCGCCCATGCGTCCCGCCCGCTCCAGCGCCGCCAGTAGGGGCCCAGCGTCGCGAAATCGATCGCGATCAGCACCGGCAGGAGAACGCCCAGCGTCTGCCCCGGCGCCAGCACCAGCGCGACGAAGGGCGTCGCCACGAAGGCCCCTGCCCCGCCGAACCCGGCCTTGGACGCGGCCGCGACCACGACGGCCGGCAGGGCGACGGCCAGGAACAGCGGATCGGTCTGCATCGCGTGCCCCGCCGGTCGCGGCGCCGGCGCGCCGTCAGTGCTGATGGGTGATCCCCGGGGCCGGAAGCGCGCCACGCCCTCGATCCCGAAGCGGTCGCCCGGATCGGTATCGGGCGTCGCGGAGGCGGAGATGACGGTCCCGTCGTCGGGGATACGTCGTGGATGATGCAGGCGTCCTCGGTGAAGGGACCGACGCCGTGGCTCACCCGGTACTGCAGCCCGGCGCCGAACACCACGCCCGCGTTGCCCTCGCCGATCGGGGCCGGGGACCCGTTCACCCGTCCGTCACCCCGGCGCCGTCGTCGACGCATGCCGCGGCGGCGGCCGGCTGGTGCATGGGCAGGCGTGTCGAGCGTCGGACGGCGAAGCGCCAGCAGTCGACCACGGCCGCGACACCCGGTGCCTCGAGGTTCCTGCGACGGGCATGCCGCGATCGCGGGGCGGGGCCGCGGGTCGGGAGGCGAGCCCGCCGGTCGGCACCCGGGTGACGCAGGCCAAGAAAGAACCGCGCCGCCGCGGTCGGCGGCGGCGCGGCGGCGCATCCCCCCTGTCCGTCTCCCGGCGTCAGTCGGTGAGCGTCTTCCAGCCGATGGCGCTCGACAGCGGCGTCTTCTCCCGCGAGAGCAGGTCGCGCACCGGCGACCGCTCCTTGAGCGGCTTCCAGCCGATCATCGAGGAGAACGGCAGCGGCTCCCGGCTGGGCTTGGTCCCCAGCTTCCAGTCCGACAGCGGCTTCCAGGGCATGATCTGGACGTTCTTGGTGCGCAGGTTGTCCTTGCGCTTCGGCGCGCTCAGCACCGACATCGTCAGATAGGACGAGAACGGCGTGCGCCCGCTCGAGAGCGGCGGGAAGCCGTCCCAGGACATGTAGAGCTCGCCCCCGCTTATCACGCTGCCGCCGGTGCTCGGGCCGCCGTCATAGCGCTCGGTCTGGGCGACGCCCGCGTCGATCGAGGGCGTGGTCGCCAGCACCCGCTTGGCGGTCAGCGCCGTACCGAAGGGCGCGCGGACCACGAGCAGCGCGTTGCCGCCCTGCACCTTCTCGGTCAGCGCGGCGGCCGAGCCGGTGTCGCTGATCGCAGCGCCGATGCGGTCCGGCACCTCCTTGCCCTTGGCCGAGCGCTTCTTGCCGGACACGACCTCGAACGTGTCCTCGCCGAAGCCGTCGGCCCGGAGCGCGCCTGCCGCCCCCTCGGCGGCCTCCTCGTCCTCGTAGAGCCGGGTGATGATGGTGGTCATGGTCTCCCTCCAGCGCTGGCCGTGGGCGGCGGGCCCCGGCGAGATCGACGTGATTACGGCCCGGCCGCCCCCTCGGCGGTGGCCATCCCGGCCCGGGCCGGCACTTCGCCCCCATCGACCGCGAGGTCGGCGGGGGCGGGCTTGGCGCCGCGGCGCGCGGCCGTGACGAGCGGGGCTGCGACGGCCGCCGCCGCCGCCAGGCACAGCACCTCGAGTGCAAAGACGGGCATGTAGGCCGCGGCGACGCCGGGTCCCGCGGGACCGTGGGCGCCCATCGCCACCTCGCCGGCGGGTGCCAGCGCCAGGATCACGTCGCGGATGACGCCGGCGGCCGCGATCGCCACGCCCGCGGCGGTGGCCTGCACCGCCCCCCAGGCGCCGAGCGCCAGGCCCGCCTTCTCGGTATCGGCCGCGCGCATCGTCGCGGTCAGCGTGCCGTGGCCGAAGAGCCCGGCGCCGAAGCCGATCGCCATGGTGCCGAGCGCGACCATCGCCGGCGTGCCCGCGGGGGCCGCCAGCATGATCGCGGCAAAGCCCGGCATCCCGGCGATCGCGCCGGCGCGCGCCACGGCCATCGGCTCGCCGCCACGGGCCAGCACGCGCGAGGCGAGCGCCAGGCCCGCAAGACCGCCCAGCGCCAGCATCGCCGTCAGCCGCGTCGTCTCGGCCACGCTCATGCCCAGCACCTGGCCGCCATAGGGTTCGAGGATCACGTCGGCCATGCCGAAGCCCATGGTACCGAGGCCGATCACCGTCAGCCGCCGGCGCGCCCCGGGCGCGGCCATGAGGGCGGCAAAGGCGTCGAGGAAGCGCTCCTCCGCCGGCGGGGCCATCGCCCGTCGCCGGTCGCGCGCCTCCTGCTTCCAGAGCGCGGCGAGATTGAGCGCCACCGTCACCACCGCGGCCCCCTGGATCACCTGGACCAGGCGCGCGGGGCTGTAGTTCTCGAGCAGCGCGCCAAAGATCACCGCGCTCGCCCCCATGCCGAGCAGCAGCATGACATACATGAGGCCGACGACCCTGGGCTGGTC
>JBCBPG010000208.1:0-6917 GCA_039820865.1 Pseudomonadota bacterium | reverse complement strand
GACAGCGCCGTGCGCGCCGCGCGCAAGCTGGTCGAGCAGGACGGTGTCGACTTCATCATCGGCCCGCTCTCGGGGTCGGAGGGCATCGCGATCCGCGACTGCTCCAAGACCCAGCCGCAGGTGACCTTCATCAACGGGATCTCGGGTGCGCAGGAGACGACCTATGTGACCCCGTCGGAGAACTTCTTCCGGTTCAACATGGACGGCGCGCCGTGGTCGGCCGGGCTGGGTGACTACGTCAACAACGAAAAGGGATATCGCACCGTCGCGACCGTGGGCGAGGACTACTCGTTCATCTACACGCAGGTGTTCGGCTTCGTGACCGAGTTCTGTGCCGCCGGCGGCGAGGTCACCGATCGGCTCTGGGTCCCGCTCGGCACCAAGGACTTCGGCTCGATCATCGCGGCGCTGCCGGACGACGTGGACGCGATCTATCTCGGCCTCGGCGGCGGCGACGCGGTCAACTTCCTCAACCAGTACCAGCAGGCCGGCGGCGACGCGAACCTGATCGGCGGCTCGATCATGGTCGACGGCACGGTG
Source organism: Pseudomonadota bacterium (assembly GCA_039820865.1). Taxonomy (GTDB): domain Bacteria; phylum Pseudomonadota; class Alphaproteobacteria; order Rhodobacterales; family Rhodobacteraceae; genus Thermohalobaculum. Next base: position 6,377 of record JBCBPG010000208.1, on the reverse strand, counting down.
CTCTCGTCCAAGGGCTCGGCCAAGGACGCACTGATCGGCGTGCCCGCCGCCGGCCCGCAGGCCGACACCTGGGACAACGAGAGCTGGCAGGCCTATGTGAAGGCCTATCAGGACGCCTTCCCGCCCGAGGAGCGCTTCCCCAGCCCCTCGCTGCTGGCGACCGGCTACTACAACGCCACCACCGCGGCGCTCACCTGCCTGAACGAGGTCGGCGGCGATCTCTCCGACGGCCAGGCGGCGTTCCGCGGCTGCCTCGCCTCGCTCGAGCTCGATGCGCCCAACGGCAAGATCACGCTCGACGAGAACCGCCAGGCGATCGGCACCAACTTCGTGATCGAGGTGACCGAGAACGACAACGGCGACCTGGTGAGCCAGCTCGTGTCGATGAAGGAGGGCGTCAACCAGACCCTCGGCATCGACGCGGACGCCTTCGCCGCGATCGGCCTGCCGAGCCGCGACAACCCGGAGTGCAAGGCGACCTACTGACCCTGCACACCATGTCCCGGGCGCCGTGCGCGCGCCCGGGGCGCACCCCGGCCCTGCCCCGGAACGACCCGCGGGGCGGTGGTGCCGGTGGCGGAGTGGCGATGACCCTGATCACCTATCTCAACCGCGTGCACTTTGCCGACGGCGTCCTCGAGGAGGCGCTGCGCGCCGAGCTGGAGCTGCGCGAGAAGCGCCGCCCGCTGATCGTCGCCGAGATGCGCGATCTCGACGGCGCGCTGGCCGAGCGGTTCTTCTCCAGCTTCCCGATCCGCACCTCGGCCGAGGCCTTCGCGACCGTGCCCGGCATCGCGACCGAGGCGGCGGCGATGCGCATCGCCCAGATCTACCACGAGACCGGGCGCGACACGCTCGTCGCCTTCGGGGCCGCCCGCGCGATCGACACCGCCAAGATCGCCCGCGTCGCCATCGCCTATGACGAGCCGCTTGCCGCCCTCTCGAACGCCGAGGGGGGCACGCGGCGGATCGGCGACCGCCTGCCCGACCTCTATGCCGTGCCCGGGATCGGCGGGTTTGCCTCGGCGGTCAGCGACTATGCCCGCGCCAAGCTCAACAATGGCGGCCAGGTGCTGCTGTCGTCGCGCAACCTGCTGCCGACGGTGACGATCTGTGACCCGACGCTGACGCTGGGCAGCAGCGCGGCGGCGGGCGCCAGCGCGGCGTCCGGGACGATGTCGCGGGGGATCGAGTCCTATCTCTCGCGCGGCTTCAACCCGCCGGCCGACGGCCTGGCGCTGGACGGGCTGGGCCGCACGGTCCGCCACATGGCGCGGGCGCTGGAGGAGGACGATCTCGGCGCGCGGCGCGAGATGATGGCCGGCAGCCTGAACACCGCGCTCTCGCTGCAGAAGGGCCACTGCGCCATCCATGCCATCACCAACGCGCTCGCCTCGGTCTCGGGCCACGCGATCGACCCCTGCGCGGTCGGGCGGCTGCTGCTGCCGGGGGTGCTGCGCCACTATGCCGGCGCGATGCAGCGCAAGGCGGCGCCGCTGCGCATGGCGCTGGGCCTGGGGGAGAGCGCGGACCTGAGCGACGGGGTGGCGGCGATCCTGGCCGACCTGCCGCTGCCCGACACGCTGGGCGACATGGGGCTCTCGGCCGCCGACCTCGCCGCCGCCGCCGAGACCGCCGCGCGCGACCGGGCGACCGATGCGGGGCCGCGACCGCTGGGCGCCGAGGACCTGCACGCGATGCTGGCCGCGGTGCACCGATGAAGCCGCTCCTCATCGGGGGCGCGTGGGTGACGACCTCGCAGGGCGCCGACGACGTCAATCCCTCGAACACCGACGACGTGATCGACGCCTTCGCGCTGGCCGGGCGGGCCGAGGCGCAGACGGCGGTCGAGGCCGCCCGCGAAGCGGCCCCCGCCTGGGGCCTCACGACGCCCGAGCAGCGCCACGACGTGCTCAAGGCCGCGGGCGACGAGATGATGGCGCGGCGCGTCGAGCTCGGCGAGCTGCTCTCGCGCGAGGAGGGCAAGGTCCGCGCCGAGGGCGTCGCCGAGGCGACGCGCGCGGCGCGCATCCTCGACTTCTTCGCGGGCGAGGCGCTGCGGGCGGGGGGCGAACTGGTCCCCTCGGTCCGCCCCGGCATCGGCATCGAGATCACGCGCGAGCCGGTGGGCGTGGTCGGCGTCATCACGCCCTGGAACTATCCGCTCGCCATCCCCGCCTGGAAGATCGCCCCGGCGCTCGCCTTCGGCAATGCCGTGGTCTTCAAGCCGGCCGAGCTGGTGCCGGCCTCGGCCTGGGCGCTGGTCGAGATGCTGCACCGCGCGGGCCTGCCGCCGGGCGTGCTCAACCTGGTGACGGGCGCGGGGCGCGTCGTCGGCCAGGAGATCCTCGACAACCCCGGCATCGACGCCGTCACCTTCACCGGCTCGACCGCCACCGGCCGGCGCGTGGCCGAGGCCTGCATCGCCCGCGGCGCGCGCTTCCAGCTCGAGATGGGCGGCAAGAACCCGCTCGTGGTGCTGGACGACGCCGATCTCGACGTGGCGGTCGAGGCGGCGGTGCAGGGCGCCTTCTTTTCCACCGGCCAGCGCTGCACCGCCTCCTCGCGCCTGATCGTGACCGAGGGGGTGCATTCGCGCTTTGTCGAGCGGGTGGCCGAGCGGATGGCCGCGCTGAGCGTCGACGACGCGCTGAAGCCCGGCAGCGATATCGGCGCCGTGGTCGATGCCACGCAGCTCGCCCGGGATCTGGATTACGTCGAGGTGGCGCGCCGCCAGGGCGCGACGCTGCGCACGGGCGGCGATCGGCTGAACCGCGCCACGCCCGGCTTCTACATGGCGCCCGCGCTTCTGACCGAGACCACGGCGGCGATGCGCATCAACCGCGAGGAGGTCTTCGGCCCCGTCGCCTCGGTCATCCGTGCGCGCGACTATGACGAGGCGCTGGCGCTGGCCAACGACACCGAGTTCGGCCTGACGGCGGGGATCTGCACGACCAGCCTGCGCCACGCGACCCATTTCAAGCGCCATGCCGAGGCCGGGATGGTGATGGTCAACCTGCCGACGGCCGGCGTCGACTATCACGTCCCCTTCGGCGGGCGGAAGGCGTCGAGCCACGGCCCGCGCGAGCAGGGCAGCCATGCCCGCGACTTCTTTACCATCGTCAAGACCGCCTACACCGCCGCCTGACGCCGCCCGCCCCTCTCCCGGCACCTGCCGTACCCGACAGTCTCTTTTCGGGTCCCGCGATCTTGCCTTGGCGCGCCGGCCTCGGGGATGCTGTCGCTGCCGGGAGCACTGCCGTCAGAGCGGGGCCCCGCGACACGGGAGGAACAACCGATGAGTGGCGCAATCTCTGTGCACCACGGCCCGTTCGGACGTGCGGCGCTCTACGATCTCGACACGGCGATGATCACGCATGTCCACCGCGAAGGGCACCTGATCTTCTACATTGACGGCGCGACCGGCTGCGTGACGGTGGGCGACCAGCGGCTGGAACTGGACCGCGACCAGGCGATCGCGATCAGCCCATGGGAGCCGCACAGCTTCAGGCCGACCGATCCCGAGGGCGCCTGCCTCTGCCTCGTGCTCTACATCAAGCCGATGTGGTTTCTCGAGACCAGCCGCTCGGCCGAGTTCGCCCTCAGCTTCGGCCGGCCGGTGATCCCGGTGACGCCCGAGATCGCGCGATGGGTGAGCCGGCTGACGGCGCTGCTGCTCGACAACCAGCCGTCCGAGCGCTTTGACGGTTTCCTGTTCGAGACGACGCAGCACTGCTTCGACGAGAGCTGGCGGGGCGTTGAGCCGCCTCCGCTGCTCTGCGCCTCGCGCGTGCGGTTCAACGACTACCGCGTGCGCCGGTCGCTGCGTCTGATGCAGGAGAACTTTACCGAGGACGTCGCGATCGACGCGCTGGCCCGCGATGTCGGCCTGTCGCGGCCGCACTTCTTCAAGCTGTTCAAGATGCAGATGGGGATCACGCCCAACCTGTTCCTCAACACGCTGCGCGCCGAGCACGCGATCGACGACCTGATGACGACGCGCAAGTCGGTCACCGATATCGGCTTCGATCTCGGCTTCTCCTCGCAGGCCAGCTTCACGCGCTTCTTCACCTCGAACGTCGGCATTCCGCCGACCGAGTATCGCCGCGTGGCCCACATCGCCTGAGGCGGCGCGGCGCGGATTTGCCGATGCGAAGCCAACGCGGAAGACTGAGAGGTACGCCGGATCGGCGGGCGCCTTCATAGCCTTCCTCCCAGGGCGCCCGCGCGAGGTGCCACCGACGAGGAGGCAAGGATGGCCCGGTCGATGTTGGAGACATCGCCACAGCTGCGGCCGGTGCGGCGCTGATGCGCGCCTTCGCCAGCCGCCATCCGTTCTGGACCGCGGTCATCGCCGCGGTGGTCGTCGTGCTGCTCTGGATGATCTTCGCGGTCTGGCCGGCCTGGCTGGTCGACCTGATCGGGCGCAAGAAGATCTTTCTGAACGCTCTCTTCAACGGCATCACGCTCGGCGGGCTCTACTTCCTCGTCGCCTCGGGCTTCACGCTGATCTTCGGGCTGATGCGCAACGTGAACCTGGCGCATGGCTCGCTCTACCTGCTGGGCGGCTATGTCGGCTACATGGTGGCCGAGGGGACCGGGTACTGGCTGCTCGCCTTTCCGGCCGCGTTCCTCGTGGTCGGCGCCTTCGGCATCCTGCTCCAGTACGTCGTGTTCCGGCGGATGGAGGGGCAGGACCTGCGCCAGACGCTGGTGACGATCGGCATCTCGATCGTCATGGCCGATCTGATGCTGTGGATCTGGGGCGGCGACTTCTACAACATCTCGGCGCCGAGCTGGCTGAGCGGGCCGATGGAGACCTTCCTCGTCACCGGGACCAAGCGTTCGACGGGCGAGCTCATCTACCTCAAGTACCCGATGGTGCGGATCGCGATCTTCTGCGCCTCGGTGGTGGTGGGCATCGGGATGTGGCTGCTGCTCAACCGCACCCGCATCGGCATGCTGATCCGCGCCGGTGTCGACGACCGCGAGATGCTGTCGGTCACGGGCGTGCGCATCCAGCTCGTCTTCCTCGGCGTCTTTGCCTTCGGTGCGGGGCTCGCCGGGATTGCGGGGGTGGTCGGCGGCACCTTCCAGTCGGTCGCACCGGGCGAGGACGTGCGCTTCCTGCTTGCCTCGCTGGTGGTGGTGATCGTGGGGGGCATGGGCTCGATCCCCGGCGCGGCGCTGGGGGCGCTGCTGATCGGGCTGGCCGAACAGTTCGGCTCGGTCTACCTGCCGACCTATGCCGTCGTGCTGACCTTCCTGATCCTGGTCCTCGTGCTCGCCTTCCGCCCGCAGGGCCTGTTGGGGAGGGCGTGATGGCCGTCACCGACGCCCGCCCCGATCCGCGCCTGAGCGCGGCGCCGCGCGAGCGCGAGGCCCCCGCCGTCAGCGCGCCGCTGCGCTACTGGGTGCTGGCGGCCGTGCTGCTGTTGATGCCGGCCTTCGCCTCGGACTTCGTGATCTTCCAGATCATGGGCTGGACCTTCATCCTCGGCATGATCGCGCTCAGCCTGATGTTCCTCGCCGGCTATGGCGGCATGGTCAGCCTGGTGCAGATGTCGGTCGCGGGGATGGCCGGCTACATGGTCGCGATCTTCGGCGACAGCGCGATCGACACGATCAGCCAGGGCTGGCCCTGGTATGTCGCGATCCCGCTGGCGCTGGTCGTCACGATGATCTTCGGCACCGTCGCCGGCTGGCTCGCGGTGCGGACCGAGGGCATCTACACCATCATGATCACCCTGGCGCTGGCCTCGGCCTTCTTCTACTTCACGCGCCAGAACTATGTGATCTTCAACGGCTTCTCGGGCTTCAACGGGGTCCTGCCGCCGCCGCTGTTCGGCGTCGACTGGCGGGGCGCGCAGGCCTTCTACTACCTCACGCTGTTCTGGGCCGTGGTCTGCTATCTCGCCGTCCTCTACGTCTCGCGCGCGCCCTTCGGCCTGGCGCTGCAGGGGGTGCGGGACAATGCGCGGCGCATGGCGGCGCTTGGCTACAACGTCACCGCACACCGGGTCGCGGCCTATACCTTCGCCGCGCTGATCGCGGGCATCGGGGGTATCCTGCTCACCTGGCAGTCGGCGCAGATCTCGCCCGGCACGGCCGGCATCGGGCCGGTGATCGACATCCTGGTGATCGCGGTGATCGGCGGCATGCGCCACCCGATCGGGCCCTTCATCGGCGCCTTCATCTACGTGCTGCTCAAGACCTTCGCGCTGGATGCGCTGGTGGCCGTGGGCCTCAGCGGCGAGCGGTTCCAGCTGCTGATCGGGCTCGGCTTCCTGCTGATCGTCTTCTTCTCGCCCGACGGGATCCTCGGCCTCTGGGAAAAGCTGCGCGAGAGCGGGCGGCGCGATCCGCTGCACGACGGG
>JBCBPG010000207.1:0-6926 GCA_039820865.1 Pseudomonadota bacterium | reverse complement strand
GCGCTCGGCAAATACCACCACGGCACCAAGCACTTCGTCGATTTCCAGAACGACGTGACGGCGGCGGACGTGATGCTGGCCGCGCGCGAGGGGTACGAGAGCGTCGAGCACACCAAGCGCTACACCACGCTCGGCATGGCGACCGACCAGGGCAAGACCTCGAACATCAACGGCCTGGCGCTGCTGGCCGAGCGTGGTGTAGCGCTTGGTGTGCTCGACGCTCTCATAGCCCTCGCGCGCGGCCAGCATCACGTCCGCCGCCGTCACGTCGTTCTGGAAATCGACGAAGTGCTTGGTGCCGTGGTGGTATTTGCCGAGCGCAGGCGAGTACCAGTGCGGCTCGAGTGGCTGCTCGGCCGGCTCCTCGACCGCGGGCAGGGCGGGCATGGTCCCGGCGAACCCGGCCGCCGCCGCCGCGTCGACACCGGCCGCCGCACCGTCGCGCATCGCCGCCGCCGTGGGCAGGTGGCCGTTGGCGGTGCCGGCGCAGCGCGTCGTCACCTGGCCGTCGGCGCCGATGGGCGCGCCGCGCTCGGGCGCGGGGCGGAACATGATGGCCTCGGCATCCCAAGCCAGCTTGCCGCCGCCATGGCTGTAGAGATGGACCACCGGCGACCAGCCGCCCGACATGGCGACCAGGTCGCAGCCGAGGCGGGCATGCTCGCCGACCAGGCCGTGGCGGGTGATGCGGCCGTGGCGGATGCCCTCGACGCGCTTGTTGCCCTCGACCGCGACGACGGCATGGCCCTCGTGCACGGCGATCCCGCGGGCGCGCACGCGCCCGGCCAGCGCCCCGGCCGAGCGGGCGCGCGTGTCGATCACCGCCTTGACCGTCGCGCCCGCCTCGTCCAGCGCCAGCGCCGTGCGGTAGGCATCGTCGTTGTTGGCGACCACCACGGCGGTCTTGCCCGGGCAGACGGCGTAGAGGCGGAGGTAGTCGCGCACCGCGCCCGCCAGCATGATGCCCGGACGGTCGTTGTTGGCGAAGGTCAGCGGCCGTTCGATCGCGCCGGTCGCCACGACGATCTGGCGCGCGCGCACCTTCCACAGCCGGTGGCGCGGCCCCTCGGCCGTGGGCAGGTGATCGCCGAGCCGTTCATACAGCAGCACCCAGCCATGGTCGTAGCAGCCCGCACCCATGCAGCGCGTGCGCATCGAGACATTGGGCATCGCGGCCAGCCGCGCGGCCTCGGCCCCGGCCCAGTCGGCGGCGGGCTGGCCGTCGATCTCGGTCTCGGCCTCGGCCAGCGCGCGCCCGCCCCACTGGGCTGTCTGCTCGACCAGCATCACCTCGGCGCCCGTCCCGGCCGCCGCCCGCGCCGCCGCCAGCCCCGCGAGGCCACCGCCCACGACCAGCACGTCGACATGGGCGTGCATGTGCTCGTAGCGGTCGGGATCGGCCTCGCGCGGGGCCTGGCCAAGCCCAGCGGCCCGGCGGATGAAGGGCTCGAACACGTGCTTCCAGGCGATCCGGGGCCTGATGAAGGTCTTGTAGTAGAAGCCCGCCGAGAAGACCGGCGCCAGTTCGGCCACCGCCGCGTTCACCGCGCCCACGTCATACTCGAGGCTGGGCCAGCGGTTCTGGCTGATCGCGGCCAGCCCTTCCGTCAGCTCGACGGCCGTCGCCCGCTGGTTCGGCTCGAAGCGCGGCCCGTTCGGCCCCCCCTGCCCGATGCCGAGCAGCGCGTTGGGCTCCTCGGCCCCCGCCGCGACCAGCCCGCGCGGGCGGTGATACTTGAACGACCGGCCGACCATGACCTGGTCATTGGCCAGCAGCGCGGCCGCGACCGTGTCGCCGGCAAAGCCCTGCATCGGCTTGTCGTCGAAGGAGAAGGCGAGCGGGCGGTCGCGGTCGATCAACCGGCCGCCGGTGGCGAGGCGATGGGCCATGGGTGCCTCCTCAGGACCAGTCGGCGGGGGTCCAGCCGGGGCGGCGCGCCTGCACGGCGGCGACCACCTCGGCCGGGATCTCGCCCGCATCGGCCGGGTAGGTCGCGAAGACCTCCAGCGTCGTCGTGCAGCGGACGGCATGGAACCACTTGCCGCAGCCATAGGCATGGCGCCAGCGCTCGATATGCACGCCCTTGGGGTTCTTGCGGGTGAACAGATAGTCGGCAAAGGCCTGGTCGCCCGACCCCGGCCCCATGCGCCTCAGATGCGCCTCGCCACCGGGGGCGAGCTCGGTCTCGGTGCACTCGGCCCCGCAACGGGGGCAGGTCAGCATCAGCACGGGGGCGACTCCCTGTCGGACGGGTGGTTCGGGCCGTCATAGGGCCGTCGCACGCCGCCGACATCGCCGGTTTCGCCGTTTCGAGGCCCCGTTGCGACCACTCCGCCGCCACGCCCCCGAAACGCCGCGATTCAACGCTACGCCTGCGCCAGCAGGCCGAGCGGGGGGACCCAGGAGGGCAGGCCATGGACGATGGCGCGGCGGCGGACCAGGGCATTGCGACCTTCGCCATCCCCCTCTCGCCCGAGGGACTGGCGATGCGCGTCATCGCGGCCCTCACGATCCTCTCCGTCATCGCCGCCATCCCAGGCTTGCTGCGCGAGCGCCGCGGCGAGGGCCCCGGCAGCGGCGGGGAGGCGACTGACCCCCTGCGATCAGGCGCCCTGCCCCCGATGACCCGTCGTCCATCCCGCCATCCACGCGGAGCCCGGTCGGCCGTTCGCCTCGCGGTCCGCGTGATGCGGCCCCTGCCTGGCGCCCGGCGGCATGCATCACGACAACACGGCCACTGAGGAGCAAGACCCATGACCGAGTTCAAGCAGGCCCCGGCACCGGCCGGCGGGAGCAGCGACGGCGGCGATCCGGGGCCGCTGATCGAGGGCATCGAGGCGCTCCTCGGCAGCGTCTCGCCGCTGGAGGCCGGCATCGCGATCATCGTGGGTTTCATGCTGATCGGCATGGTGAGCTCGATCGGCAGCCGCCGGCGCCGGCGCCGCCGCCGGCGCAACGACCGGGACGATGAAGGCTTCGAGGACGAGTTCGATTTCGGCAGCGACTTCGACTTCGGAGGCGACAGGCGCCGCAGTGGCCGCGGCAGCCTCTGGGGCGACGGCGACGGCGATGGCGATGGCGGCGGCGATGGTGGCGGCGACTGACGCCCAAGCCATGATCCTGTCGCCCCGCCGCTTCCGCCGGGAGCGCAACGAGGGCGAGGTGGCGGCGTCCTGCCCCGGCGGCCGCCTGCGCCGCCGCGACGACGACCGCGGCGGCGATGGGGACGGCGGGGTCGACGGCGGGGGCGACGGTGGGGGCGACGGCGGCTGACGCCGGTCGCGGACCGCCGGCATCCGTGCTAGGCGGGCGCCGAACCGGAGGCTCACCATGTCCAAAGGCTGGCTCGACGCCATCCCCGCGCTGTCGCCGCTGCCGGTCCGTCCCTCGACCCAGGCGGCGCAGGCGCCCACGGCCGACCCGGCCACCGCTCCCGCCCTCGACCCCGAGATCGAGGCCCTGATGGCCACCGGCCCCGTCACCGACCCAACCGGCCTACAGGCGCTGGTCATCCTCCCCGCCGTACTGGTGGCGATCGTCGGCGCGCTGGCCCTCCGCCGCGCCAGAGCCCACCGCCAGAGCCGCCCCCGGAACCACGACTGATCGCAACCGACCGACACCCCCCACACTGAGCCCCTGCACCGGCCTGGCGGACTCTCCAGAGCTCCGCTGAAAAAAATCAAGGCCAAGTTCGCAGACGTCCTTACAATTCAGCGCCCGCCCGTTGCGTTGTCTTGAATTCTTTTTTAGTGACATCAAAGGTAAATAGAGAACATCGAAAGCGCGGCTTCAAATTCAATTCATGCAAGCAGTTGGCATATTGCCTCAACTAGCACATTGGCAGGAATTGTCCTCGGAGTGCTTTTCATCTATTTTTTCTTTCATCACCTTATGTTCGTGCTAATGTTCATGGATATGATTTTGGGCTGGCTACGTCAATTTCGCTGGTTCCCCAAAGAAGGGAAGCGGCTGAAGACCTTTGTACATTGGATCATCGCGCTGGCAATGTTTCTAGGTTATTTGGTTGTGGCTGGCTCTGCGGGTTGGGTGGAGTTCATTCCCCAGTAGCCGCCACTCATGCGTAGCGCCGCATCACGCAATCTTGGGCTCGGACCAGCCCTCGCCCCAGGCCACACCGCCCCAAACAGCACGGTCCTTGGCGCGCATCGCCGGCTGATAGGGCGTCAGTGGGCGACGGCGGCGGCGACGCTTTCGTCGATCATGCGGCCCTCGGCGAAACGGTCGAGGGCGAAGGGGGCGGCGACGGGGTCCTCGCCCCTGGCCACCAGGCCCGCGGTCGCAAAGCCCGAGCCCGGGATCGCCTTGAACCCGCCCGTGCCCCAGCCGCAGTTGATGAAGACGCCCTCGACCGGGGTGCGGGAGATGATCGGCGAGCGGTCGCCCGTCATGTCGACGATCCCGCCCCACTGGCGCAGCATCTTGAGCCGCGAGATCACGGGGAAGGTCTCGCAGAGCGCGCGCACCGTCTCCTCGACATGCTGGAAGCTGCCGCGCTGGGTGTAGTTGTTGAACCCGTCCGCGCCGCCGCCGATCACCAGCTCGCCCTTGTCGGACTGGCTCATGTAGCCGTGCACCGTGTTGGCCATGACCACGATGTCGAGCACGGGCTTGATCGGCTCGGAGACCAGCGCCTGCAGCGCCACGCTCTCGACCGGCAGGCGGAAGCCCGCCATGTCGGCCAGCACGCCGGAATGGCCCGCGACCACGATGCAGAGCTTGTCGCAGGTGATCGGCCCGCGCGAGGTCTGCACGCCCATGACCTTGCCGTTCGAGACGTCGACGCCCGTGACTTCGCACCGCTGCACGATGTCGACGCCCATCGACGACGCGGCGCGGGCATAGCCCCAGGCGACGGCGTCATGGCGCGCGGTGCCGCCGCGGGCCTGCCAGAGACCGCCCAGGACCGGGTAGCGGGGCCCGTCGATGTTGATGATCGGGGCGAGTTCCTTGACCCGGGCGGGCGTGACCATCTCGCTCTCGATGCCGGCCAGGCGGTTGGCATGGGCGGTGCGCTTCCAGGCGCGGAGCTCGTGCTCGGTCTGGCCCAGCATCAGCACGCCGCGGGGCGAGAACATGATGTTGAAGTTGAGCTGCTGGGAGAGATCCTCGTAGAGGCTCCGCGACAGCTCGTAGATCGCGGCCGAGCCCGGCTGGAGATAGTTCGAGCGGATGATCGTGGTGTTGCGCCCGGTGTTGCCGCCGCCGAGCCAGCCCTTCTCCAGCACCGCGACATCGCGGATGCCGTGCTCCTTTGCCAGGTAGTAGGCGGTGGCCAGACCGTGTCCGCCCGCGCCAACGATGATCGCCTTGTAGTGACGCCTGGGCTCGGGATCGGCCCAGGCGCGCTCCCAACCCTGGTGGTAGCGGATCGCCTCGCGGGCGACGGCAAAGACGGAATAGGATTTCATGGGCCGCGGCCTCGCGATCGGGGTTTTGCAACCGATAGCAGGACCGGGCGCAGGGCGCAGCGCGAATGCGCCCCCTTCCGGCCCTGATGCGTCATCGCCCCGCGGGGCGGCATCGCCGGAAGGCCGCCTATCGGGCGCTCCACGGCGTGGCCGGCGGTGTCCGGGCGGCGGCGGCGGGCGGCACCGCCCCTGGCGGACGTGCCGCACCCGTGCAGGCCGGCCACCGGGCGCCCCGCCAACCGCGGCCGCCGATGCTGCGCAAGCCCAGCCATGCGACGCCCGATAGGCCGCCTGCGACAGACGGCGGCTGCGCCGAACGGTTCCCTACCGCGTGCGGTTTCCGGGTCAGGGTCGGGGTCCGCTGCGTGAAAGCCAGGTCGGACCAACCGCAGGGTCGCGACAAGGGGACCGGCTTGCGGTGGGCGGTGCCGGCAGCTACCTCGCTGGCATGCTGGAGTTTGCCCTCGCCGCCACCGTCCTGACGCTCGCCACGCTGGCGGCCGTGCTCGCGCCGCTCTGGCGGGGTGCCGCCTCGGCGGGAGAGGAGGCCGGCGATGCTGCCGGCGACGCCGAACCGCCGGGCGAGGGTCTCGACCGCGATGCCTCGGACACCGCGCTCTACCGCGACCAGCTCACCGAGCTGGCGCGGGACGTCGAGCGCGGGACCGTCAGCGCGGCCGAGGCCGAGGGGACGCGTGCCGAGATCGCGCGCAGGCTGCTGGCCGCCAACCGCCGCGCCGCCCAGTCGGGCCCCGCCCGCAGCGCGCCTGCATCCGCGTCGCGCAGGACGGCAATGGCGGCGCTGGCGGCAACGCCGGTCATCGCCGCCGCGGTCTACCTGGTCGTGGGCGCACCGGGCGCGCCCGACCGGCCGCTGGCCGAGCGCGACCTCGTGGCCGAGGCGATGGCCGGCCGCCTGGACCAGGCCTCGGCCGAGGCGGCGGCGCGTGCGGCGCCGGCCGACGGCCCCCGCGCGCCAGGCGGCGGTGCCGAATACGCCGAGCTGGTGAGCCGCCTGGAGGCCGTCGTCGCCGAGCGGCCCGACGACGTGCAGGGCCACAGCCTGCTTGCCTCGGCCTACATGCGCCAGAGCCGTTTCGCCGAGGCCTGGCCCGTGCTGGACCGGCTGATCGTGCTCGCAGGCGGGCGCGAGGCGGCGCCGGCCGACCTGCACGCCGCCAAGGCCGAAGCGATGATCTTCGCCGCCGACGGCTATGTCTCGCGCGAGGCGGAGGCGGCGCTGGCGGTCGCGCTGGGCAAGGACGCCCAGCTGCCGACGGCGCGCTACTATGCCGGTCACGCGCTGGCGCAGCGGGGCGAGGTGGAGCGGGCCGTCGCGCTCTGGCGCCGTCTCGAGGGCGACGCGCCGGCGGATGCGCCCTGGCGCGACCAGCTGAGCGCCCTGCTGACCCAGGCCCGGGCCGAGGGCGTGCCGACCGCGGGGCCGCCACCCGCCGAGGAGGGCCCGCTGGCCGCGCTTCCCCTGCCGCCCGCAG
>JBCBPG010000206.1:0-6927 GCA_039820865.1 Pseudomonadota bacterium | reverse complement strand
GCCGGAAAGCGTGCGAGAGGCCGCGATCAGCTTTGGGGCCAATAAGTGGTACCTGCTGACCAAGGTCGATCTGCCGCTTGCCGGGCCATCCATCCGAGCGGGGATCAATCAAACGATCATGCTGTCGCTTGCAATGGTGGTGGTCGCTTCGCTGATCGGCGCCAAGGGTCTGGGTGAGGATGTGCTGGAAGCACTACAGTACGCCAATGTCGGGCAGGGCATTCTTGCCGGCTTTGCGATCCTGTTCTGCGCGATGATCCTGGACCGCATCGTGCAGGGCAAACGCGAGTAGCTGGGGCGCCTTCCAACCTGACGTGAGCACGGGCGCCCTTCCCGCCCACGTCAGGTTAGGCCCACGTGGATGAACATCCCGTTGCGTCCGTGCATCCTGCAGCGTTCGCTGAAAGGTAACGGAATTGCGGCAACGATGACGCGGGAAGGGGCGAGAGCGGGCGTTTCCATTCGGTCGGAAGCCGCCCTAGCGGGTCGCCTTCTGGGTCGCCTTCTGGGCCGCCACGTCCCGCGCCACGAGATCCGCGTAGAGCGCGCGGATCCGCCGGGTCACGGGACCGGCGCCGCCCTGCCCCACCGGCCGGCCATCGATCGAGGCAACCGGCGTCTGCGCGCCGAAGGTGCCGGTCAGGAACGCCTCCTCGGCGCCATGGGCCTCGTAGAGCGAGTAGTTCTTCTCGAACACCGGGATCCCGTCCGCGCGGCAGAGATCGATCACCTTCTGCCGCGTCACCCCCTTCATGCAGTAGTCGCCCGTCGAGGTCCAAACCTCGCCGCGGCGCACGATGAAGAAGTTGCAGGCGTTCGTCGTGTTCACGAAGCCATGGGGGTCCAGCATCAGCCCCTCGTCCGCGCCCGCCTGCTCGGCCTGCAGGCAGGCGATGACGCAGTTGAGCTTGGAGTGGCTGTTGAGCTTGGCGTCCTGGCTCATCGGCAGGCCGCGGACCTGGGGCACGGTGGCCAGCCTTACGCCTTCGGCCAGCGCCCCGGCCGGCTTCGAATGCTCGACGATGGCCACGATGGTCGGCCCCCAGCGCGAGAGCCGGGGGTGCTGGAACGGCTTGGCCTTGCGCCCGCGGGTGATCATCAGCCGCGCATGGGCGTCCGAGGTCATGGCATTGGCCGCCGCCGTCTCGTCCAGGATGGCGCGGATCTCGTCCCGCGTGCGCCCGATCTCGATCGCCACCGTCCTGCAGCTGTCGAAGAGACGGTCCATGTGGTCGTCGAAGAAGGCCCAGGCCCCGTCGTACAGCCTCAGCCCCTCCCACATCCCGTCGCCCAGCATGAAGCCCGCGTCGTAGACCGAGACCCTGGCCTCGTCCTTCGCCACCAGCGCACCGTCGACCCAGATCCTGAGGTCGTCGTTGCGCGGGTCGTGCTCGGCATCGTGGGTGGTGGTCATGGCGCGTCCTCCGCGGGGGCGAGGGCATGGGCCTTCAGCCGCGCGTAATGCGGCATCGCGGCCGCGCAAACCGCCTCGAGACCGGGCGAGAGCACCGGCAGCGGCCCCTCCGGCCCCGCGAACCCGGTCGAGGCATGGACGGCGCCGTACCAGTGCGCGGCCCAGATCCCATCGTCCGGGTGTCCCCCGGGAGGCCAGGACAGCATCGCCGGATCGAAGCCCAACCCGATCGCGGCGCAGAGCGCACGCAGCATCGCCTCGGGCGCCGCCCTGACATCGGCGCTGTCGATCACGACCGGCAGGTGCCCCGCGGCCGTGACCGCGTCGAAGATCCCGGCCTGCTGGACGAAGCCGATATCGGCGAGCACGGGGTTCTCGCGCTTGCGCTCATAGCTCGCCAGCACCCGGGCGGGATGGCGAATGAGAAAGACATGGGTGACCGCACCGAACCAGCCGCGCCCGATGCCGGCGATCATGTGGTGGGTCATGTGCTTCTGGTAGACATGGCGCCGGCCCTCGGGCGGGGCGGCACAGCGCGCGGCGACCGCGTCCGCATCGGTCTCGCCCGCCGCCAGGATCTCGGCGCGCATCGGATGGTCCAGCCCCGTGGCCGCGAGATAGGCCGCATAGAACGGTTCGTCCCAGACCGCGCAGTCCGACCGCGCGCCAAAGGCATACATCATCGCCGTCGAGAGGTTCCGCGGCCCCGACCAGCAGGCGATGTTCATCCGGGCCTCCGTTCCCTGCCCGCCCAAGCCAGACCACGGCCGCGCGCGCCCGGCAAGGCGGCTCAGATCACCGCCTTCTCCAGGAGAGGCCGCCCCTCGAGCAGTCGGCCCACCAGGAAGGGCGAGAGGTCGAGGCTGCGGAATTCGCCATGGGTGATGAGCTCCGCCGTCCCCCGCCCCATCGCCGGGCTCTGCTGCAGCCCGTGGCCGGAGAAGCCGTTCTGGAAGTACAGGTTCGCGACATCGGGATGCGTGCCGAGGATCGCGTTCTGGTCGAAGGTGTTGAAGGCGTAGTGGCCCGCCCATTCGGTCACGACGCGGATCGCCTCGAACTGCGGGATGCGCGCGGCGATGACCGGCCAGACGTGGTCCTGCCAGCGGTCGTGGTCCATCGCGAAGTCGTCCGGCTCGACCGCGGGGTCCGGATCGGGCGCGGCGCCCGCCAGGTAGGTCGCGGGCCCGTCCTGGCGCATGTGCACGCCCGAGGGGTCGATCGTCAGCGGCAGTTCGCGGTCGAGCGGGCGCTCGGCGCTGAAGATCCAGGTGAAGCGCTTGCGCGGCTCGACCGGCAGCACGATGCCGGCCATCGCCGCCGTGCGCGCCGCCCGCGGCCCCGCCGCGTTCACCACCTGCCCGCAGGCGATCTCGGCACCCGAGGCCAGCGTCACGCTCACCACCCGGCCGCCCGCGCGCCGCATCGCCACGACCTCGCCCGCGACATACTCGGCCCCCCGGTCGCGGGCCGAGCGGCGCAGCCAGTCGAACAGCGTGCCGCCGTCCCAGTATCCCTCGTCGCGGCGGTTGATCGAGCCGAGGAGGATGTCGTCGAGGCGCAGGAAGGGATAGGCGGCAGCGATCTCGTCCGGCGTCATCAGCCGCGTCCCGGCCCCCGCCGCCACCTGCACCGCCTGGTTCTCGCGCAGCACGGCGGCGAAGCCCTCGCTGTCGGCCAGGTAGAGATAGCCGTAGTTCTGGATCGCGAGATCCGGCACCCGCGGGTCGCCGATCCGGGCGCGGAGGCTGCGCAGGAACTCGGCCGTGAACTGCGAGATCCGCACGTTCAGCGCGGTCGAGAACTGCTGGCGGATGCAGGAATTGGTGTGCGCGGTCGAGCAGGCAGCATAGGTCGGATCACGCTCGACCACCAGGATCGAGCCGTCGAAATCCGGGTTCTCGGTCAGGAACCAGGCGGTGGCCGATCCCATGATCGCCCCGCCCACGATCACCACGTCATAGGCCGCCCTGGCCGGCTCCGTCGCGAACGCCATCAGGCCGGCCCGTCCGCCAGCATGCGCCGCAGACAGGCGGTGACGGCGGCGATCGGCGCGCCGCGATGGCGCCAGAGGTCCGAGAAGCAGCGCACCGCCCCGTCGTCGGCGCGGCTCACGACCAGTGGTTCACCCGGCAGCGCGACCGTCAGAAGGTCATCCGGCCGCGGGATCTCGTCGGCGCGCGCCAGCAGGGCGCCGACCTCCGCCGCCGCCGCGCTCATCGCGCGCCGGCCGCCTCTTGCTGGCTGAAGAAGGACGCACCCTTGGGGAAGGCCGGCGTCTCGACGTCGTAGGCCTCGGCGCGGATGCGGTTGGGGTTCTCGCCGCGGACGAACAGCCCCTCGTGGCGGCTCAGCACCGGGTTGGGGCAGCAGGGCGCCGCGTCGCCGGCCGAGTAGACGCTGATGAACAGCGTCCGCGGCGCCGTCGAGCGGTTGGGCGCCGAGCCGTGCGCCACCCGCGTGTGCATCAGGCAGACCGACCCGGCCGGCCCGTGGCAGCTGACGGACCCGGCCTTCATCGCCGCCTCGATCTCCGGCGCCACGGCCCCGGTGAACACGCCGTCGCGCCAGAGCGAATGGAGCGGCCCCCGGTGCGAGCCCGGCTGCACCTCGAGCGGCCCGTTCTCGGGCGTCACCTCGTCGACCATCAGCAGCGCGGTGATCAGGTCGGCATTCGAATGCGGCGTGAAGGCGAAGTCCTGGTGCCACTTCACCTCGGTGGCCGAGCCCGGCTGCTTGGCGTTGATCTTGGTGTGGTGGAGCTTGACGTTCGGGCCGATCAGGTCGGCCACCATGTCCGTCATCGCGCTGTCGGCCATCGCCTCGTAATAGGCCTCCGAGATCTCGGTCGGTGCCGAGACGCGGCGGAGCGCGGGCCGCTCGGCGTCGTGTCCGGGCTGGACGTCATAGCGCGGCCGGCCGTCGACCGTCTCGCCGAAGGGGCCGTGATGGGCGCGGCTCTCCTCGATCCAGCCATCCATGTCGGCCCGCAGCCGCGCGAGCAGCGCCGGCGTGACCGCGTTCTCGACCGTGACGAAGCCGTCGCGCCAGAAGCGGGCGCGCTGGTCCTCGGTCAGTCCCGCCATCCCGCTGCCTCCCCTCCCGTCCGATTTGCCCCGCGATCATCCACGCTGCTAGGCGGGACGTCGAGAGCGGCCGGGACCGTTCGGCGCGTTTCGGGAGCGAGCATGACGACGACCCTCGAGTTGCTCGACCGCCTGGTGGCCTTCGACACGGTCAGCCATCGCTCGAACCTGGCGCTGATCGACCATGTCCAGGACTTCCTTGCGGCCCGCGGCTTCGCCGTGACGCGGGTCCGCGACCCGGAGGCGCCCAAGGCCGGGCTCTTCGCGAGGATCGGGCCGGGCGAGGGCGGCGTCCTGCTCTCGGCCCACAGCGACGTCGTGCCCGTCGAGGGCCAGGCCTGGACACGCGACCCCTTCCGCCTCGGCGTCGAGGGCGACCGCCTCTACGGCCGGGGCACCACCGACATGAAGGGCGCACTGGCGGCGATGCTGGCCCTGGCCGACGCCGCGGCCAAGCGCCCTCTCCGCGCGCCGCTGAAGCTCGCGATCTCCTATGACGAGGAGGTGGGCTGTGTCGGCATCGCGCGGATGATCGACGCGCTGGTGCCCGCGATCGGCCTGCCGCGCGCCTGTATCGTGGCCGAGCCGACCGGCCTCGCCGTTGCCACGGGCCACAAGGGCAAGCAGGTGCTGCGCGCCGTCTGCCACGGCGAGGCGGGGCACTCGGCGCTCGCGCCCCGCTTCGTCAACGCGCTGCACCTGGCCACCGACCTCGTCCAGCGGCTGAGGGCGCTGCAGGACGAGCTTGCCGCGACGGGGGCGCGGGACGAGGCCTACGCCATCCCCTTCAGCACGGTGCATGTCGGCACGCTGACCGGCGGGCGGGCCCTCAACATCGTGCCGGACCGCGCCGAGATCGCCTTCGAGGTCCGCCATGTCGCGGCCGAGGATCCCGCCGGCCTGGTGGCCCGCATCCGCACCGCCGCGGCCGGGATCGCCGCCGCGCACGGCCCGCCCGGGCGCATCGAGATCGAGACGCCGAACGCCTATCCCGGGCTCGACACCGCGCCGGAGGCGGAGGTCGTGCGGATGACACGGGCACTGGCCGGCGCGGCGAGCACCACCAGGGTCGCCTTCGGCACCGAGGCCGGGTTCTTCCACCGCCTCGGCATCCCCACGGTCGTCTGCGGTCCCGGCTCGATGGAGGCTGAGGGCCACAGGCCGGACGAGTCCATCTCGCGGCGCGAGCTGGCCGCCTTCGACGCGATGCTGTCGCGTCTCCTCGACCGGCTCTGCTGAGCGTTCAGGCCGGCGCGTCGGTGGTCTCGCGCGCCAGCCGGCTGGCCGCGACCCAGCTGGCCAGCGCCATCGCCGCCGCGGTCGCGAGGCAGAGCGGCAACCCGCCCACCTGGTAGCTGATGCCGGAGAGCAGCGTGCCCACCAGCCGCCCTGCCGCGTTCGACATGTAGTAGAAGCCCACGTCCCAGGTGACACGCGTCGCCGAGGTGAAGGCGAGGATCAGGTAGGAGTGGAGCGAGGAGTTGATCGCGAAGACCACGCCGAAGGCCATCAGCCCGGCCACCACCACCGTCGTGAGCCAGGGCGCCGGCGCCCCCGCGACATAGACCGTCGCCGCCAGCACCGCCGGGATCACCGCGAGCAGCCCGACCCAGAGCCGCGCCATCCGCACCGTCTCGCCCAGCCCCTTGTCGCGCGCGGCCAGCAGCCTGGGCGCCGAGGCCTGCACCGCGCCATAGCCGATGATCCAGACCGCCATGAAGACGCCGATCTGGAAGAAGGCCGCCCGGTTGCCGTCGGGCGTGCCGTCCGACAGCACCTCGTAGAAATAGATCGGGATGCCGACCACGAACCAGGTATCGCGCGCGCCGAACAGGAACAGCCGCGCGGCCGAGAGCCGGTTGACGTTGGCATCGCGCGAGAAGACCTCGGAGAACGCGGCGCCCTTCCTGCCCCTCGGCAGGCCCGGCGGCATGAACAGCGCCACCGCCGCCAGGATCGCCGCCAGCACCACCGCCATGGCGTAGACCGCCGCCTCGAACCCCGCGAGGCCGAGCAGCAGGGTGCCGAGCAGGAAGCCCGCGCCCTTGACCGCGTTCTTCGAGCCGGTGAGCAGGGCCACCCAGCGGAACAGCGCGCCCTTCTCGCCCTCGGGCGCCAGCAGCTTGACCGCGCTCTTCGAGCTCATCTTGGCGAGGTCCTTGGCCACGCCCGAGACGCCCTGCACGGCCATCACGAAGACCACCGAGGCCAGCATCCCCCAGCCGGGGTCGAGCAGGCCCAGCGCCATGAGCGCCCCGATCTGCAGTGCCAGCCCCGCATAGAGCGTCGAGGTCAGCCCGAAGCGCGCCGCGATCCACCCGGCCGAGAGGTTCGTCACCACACCCATCAGCTCGTAGAGCAGGAACAGATAGGCCAGCTGCACCGGCGAGAAGCCGAGCGTATGGAAGTGCAGGAGCACCAGCATGC
>JBCBPG010000205.1:0-6946 GCA_039820865.1 Pseudomonadota bacterium | reverse complement strand
CACCCCATCTCGATCGCCAGCGCCACCTCCGAGATCAGGTCGCCCGCGTTGGTGCCGACGATCGCCGCCCCGATCACCCGGTCGTCCGAGGGGTCGAAGATCACCTTGGTGATGCCCTCGGACCGCGCGTTCGAGAGCGATCGGCCGGACGCGACCCAGGGGAACACGCCCTTGCCGATCTTGATCCCCCTGGCCTTGGCCTCGTTCTCGGTGACGCCGACCCAGGCGACCTCGGGGTCGGTATAGGCGACCGAGGGGATCACCTTGGCGTCGAAGTGGCGCTTGTGCCCGGCCGCCACCTCGGCCGCCACCTTGCCCTCGTGCACCGCCTTGTGCGCCAGCATCGGCTGGCCGACGACGTCGCCGATGGCGAAGATGTGCGGCTGGCCGGTGCGCTGCTGGCTGTCGACGGCGATGAAGCCGCGCTCGTCCACCGCCACGCCCGCCGCCTCGGCCGCGATCAGCCTGCCGTTGGGCTTGCGGCCGACCGCGACCAGCACCTTGTCGAAGGTGTCGGTGGTGGTGGTGCCCTTCTCGTCCTCGAAGGTGACCTTGAGGCCCGCCTCGCCCGGCTCCATCGCCGTGACCCTGGTCTTGAGCAGGATCGCCTCGTAGCGCTTCTCGATGCGCTTCTGCAGCGGCTTGACGATGTCCTTGTCGGCGCCGGGGATGATCTGGTCCATCAGCTCGACGACGGTGACCTGTGTGCCCAGCGCGTCGTAGACGCAGGCCATCTCGAGCCCGATGATCCCGCCGCCGAGGACCAGCATCCGCGCGGGGATGTCGGCCAGTTCCAGCGCACCGGTCGAGTCGATCACCCGCGGGTCGTCATGGGGCAGGAAGGGCAGCTCCACGGGCTCGGACCCGGCCGCGATGATGCAGGTGTCGAAGCTGACCGTTTTCGTGCCGCCCTCGGTCAGCGCGACCTCGATCATGTTGGGGCCGGTGAAGTGGCCGCTGCCGCGCACGACCTCGACCTTGCGGCCCTTGGCCAGCCCGTCGAGCCCGCCGGTGAGCTGGCCCACGACCGAGTCCTTCCAGGAGCGCAGCGCATCGAGGTCGATCTGCGGCCTGGCGAAGGCGATGCCGTGCCCGCCCATCTCCTCGGCCTCGGTGATGACCTTGGCGGCGTGGAGCAGCGCCTTGGAGGGGATGCAGCCCACGTTGAGACAGACGCCGCCGAGCGTGGGATTGCGCTCGATCAGCACGACCTTCTTACCGAGATCGGCGGCGCGGAAGGCGGCGGTGTAGCCGCCGGGGCCCGAGCCCAGCACGACGACCTCGCCATGCAGGTCGCCGGGGCCGCTGGCGCTGCCGGTGGCGGCCGGCGCAGCTGGCGCCGCTGGGGGTGGCGCGGCCGTGGCAGCGGCGGGTGCGGCGGCGGCACTCTCGGTCGCCTCGAGCGTCAGGATCAGCGAGCCTTCGGAGACGGCGTCGCCCTCCTTGACCGCGATCGAGGCGATCTTGCCTGCCGCGGGCGAGGGCACCTCCATCGTCGCCTTGTCGCTCTCCAGTTCGATCAGCGGGTCCTCGACCGCGACGGTGTCGCCGACCGAAACCAGGATCGTGATGACGGGCACATCGGTGAAATCGCCGATGTCCGGAACCTTGATGTCCATCGGGTCTCTCCTCACCACATCAACTTGCGCATGTCGCCAAGCAGCGTCTTCAGCGTGACGCAGAAACGCGCGGCCAGCGCCCCGTCCACCGCGCGGTGGTCGTAGCTGAGCGAGAGCGGCTGCATCAGCCGCGGCACGAACTCGCTGCCGTTCCAGACCGGCTGCATCTTGGAGCGGGTGAGGCCGAGGATCGCGACCTCGGGTGCGTTGACGATCGGCGTGAAGGAGGTGCCGCCGATGCCGCCAAGCGACGAGATCGTGAAGGTGGCGCCCTGCATGTCGCCGCCCTTGAGCTCGCCCTTGCGCGCCCTGGCCGAAAGCTCGCCCAGTTCCCTGGAGATCTCGACGAGCCCCTTGCTGTCGGCGCCCTTGATCACCGGCACCACCAGTCCGTTCGGCGTGTCTGCCGCAAAGCCGATATTGTAGAACTTCTTGCGGATCAGCTTGTCGCCGTCGGGGTGGATCGAGGAGTTGAACTCCCAGTGCGCCTTGAGCGCCGAGACGCTGGCCTTGATGACGAAGGAGAGGAGCGTGACGCGGTAGCCCTCCTCCTTGGCCATCGTGTCCATCTCGCGGCGATAGCCGTCGAGTTCGGTGATGTCGGCCTCGTCGTTATGGGTGACATGCGGGATGTTCAGCCAGGACCGGTGCAGCGCGGGGCCCGAGATCTTCTTGATCCGCGACATCTCGACGTCTTCGACGGGGCCGAACTTGGAGAAGTCGACCGCCGGGATAGGCGGGATGCCCATGCCACCAGCCGGCGCACCGCCGGCCGCCGGGGCCGGCGCGGCCGAGGCCTTGAGGTACTTGGTGACGTCCTCGCGCAGGATCCGGCCCTTGCGCCCGGTGCCGTTCACCTTGGCGAGGTCGATGTCCAGCGTGCGGGCGAAGGCGCGCACCGAGGGCGAGGCATGGACCTTGCCGAAGCCGTGATCGGCGACTGCCACCGGGGGTGCGGCCGGCGGAGGCGTGGCGGCGGCGGGTGGCGCGGCCGGGGCCGCAGCGGGTGCCGCCGCGGGCGCGGCCGGTGCCTCGGCGGCGCCCGCCTCGTCCAGCACCAGGATCAGCGAGCCTTCCGACACCGTGTCGCCCTCGGCGACCTTGAGCGCGCTCACGACGCCGGCGGCGGGCGAAGGCACTTCCATCGTGGCCTTGTCGCTCTCAAGCTCGATCAGCGGATCCTCGGCCGCGACCGTGTCGCCCACGCCCACGAGAATGGTGATGACCGGGACATCGGTGAAATCGCCGATATCGGGCACCTTGACTTCGATTGACATGATTTCTGTCTCCTCGGGGGTCGTGGATCAGACGAGGCGCGCGTTCGGCTTCTCGCCGTCGATCTCGTAGGTGGCGAGGGCCTTGGCGAGTTCCGCCTCGGTGACCTTCTTCTCGCGATAGAGGTCGACCATCGCGGCGGCGGCGATGTGGTTGGCGTCGACCTCGAAGAAGCGGCGCAGGTTCACCCGGCTGTCCGAGCGGCCGAAACCGTCGGTGCCCAGCACCGTGAAGCGGCCCGGCACGAAGGCGCGGATCTGCTCGGCGTAGTTCTTCATGTAGTCGCTCGCCGCGATCACCGGGCCCTTGGCCTTGGCGAGCGTCTGGGTGACGTAGGGCACCCGCTCCTCGGCCAGCGGGTTCAGCCGGTTCCAGCGCACCGCGTCCTGGCCGTCGCGGGCCAGTTCGTTGAAGCTGGTGGCCGACCAGATGTCGGCCGTGACGCCGAAGTCCTGCTCCAGCATCTCGGCCGCCTTGATCGCCTGCATCAGGATCGTGCCCGAACCCATCAGGTTGACGTGCCTGGCGCCCGGCTTCTTCACCGCCTTGAGGCGGTAGAGGCCGCGGATGATGCCCTCCTCGGCGCCCATCGGCATGTCGGGATGGACGTAGTTCTCGTTCATCAGCGTGAGGTAGAAGTAGACGTCCTCGCGCTCGACATACATCCGCTGCATGCCGTGATGGATCAGCACCGCGACCTCGTAGCTGAAGGTCGGGTCGTAGGTGATGCAGTTGGGGATGGTGCCGGCGATGATGTGGCTGTGGCCGTCCTCGTGCTGCAGCCCCTCGCCGTTCAGCGTCGTCCGCCCCGCCGTGCCGCCCAGCATGAAGCCGCGCGCCCGGCTGTCGCCCGCCGCCCAGGCCAGATCGCCGATCCGCTGGAAGCCGAACATCGAGTAGTAGATGTAGAAGGGGATCATCGGCACGCCGTGGTTGGAATACGACGTCGCCGCCGCGATCCAGTCGGCCATGGCGCCGGCCTCGTTGATGCCCTCCTGCAGCACCTGACCGTCGGTGGTCTCCTTGTAGTACATCATCTGGTCGGCATCCTCGGGCGTGTAGTTCTGCCCGAGCGGGTTGTAGATGCCGACCGAGCGGAACAGGCTCTCCATGCCGAAGGTCCGGCTCTCGTCCGGCACGATCGGCACGACGAACTTGCCGATCTCCTTGTCGCGGAGCAGCGTCGTCAGCACGCGGACGAAGGCCATGGTGGTCGAGATCTCGCGCTCGCCCGTGCCCTTGAGCTGGGCCTCGAACTTGGACAGCGGCGGGATGGTGAGCGCGGGGGTGTCGCGCCAGATCCGCTGGGGGAAGTCGCCGCCCAGCGCCTTGCGACGGTCGGCGAGGTACGCCTTCTGCGCGTTGTTGAGCGTGACGAAGGGGGCGTGGGGCAGATCCTCGTCGCTGACGGGGATCTGGAAGCGGTCGCGGAAGGCGCGGAGCTGGTCCTCGGCGAGCTTCTTCTGCTGGTGCGTGGTGTTCTGCCCCTCGCCGGCGGTGCCCATGCCATAGCCCTTGACCGTCTTGATCAGCAGGCAGGTCGGCTGGCCGTCGGCCTTCGAGGCCCGGTCGAACGCGGTGTACACCTTCTCGGGGTCATGGCCGCCGCGGCGCAGCGCCCAGATCTGGTCGTCGGTCCAGTCCTCGACCAGCGCGGCGGTCTCGGGATACTTGCCGAAGAAGTTCTTGCGGATATAGGCGCCGTTCTTCGACTTGAAGGTCTGGTAATCGCCGTCCAGCGTCTCGTCCATCAGCTGGCGGAGGCGCCCGGTGACGTCACGCTCGAGCAGGTCGTCCCAGCCCTTGCCCCAGAGCAGCTTGATCACGTCCCAGCCGGCGCCGCGGAACTCGCCCTCCAGCTCCTGCACGATCTTGGCGTTGCCGCGGACCGGGCCGTCGAGGCGCTGCAGGTTGCAGTTGATCACGAAGATCAGGTTGTCCAGCCCCTCGCGCGCGGCCAGGCTGATGGCGCCGAGGCTCTCCGGCTCGTCCATCTCGCCATCGCCGAGGAAGGCCCAGACCTTGCGGTCGGCCATGTCGATCAGGCCGCGGTTGTGCATGTATTTCATGAAGCGCGCCTGGTAGATCGCGCAGAGCGGCCCCAGCCCCATCGAGACGGTCGGGAACTGCCAGTAATCCGGCATCAGCCAGGGGTGGGGGTACGAACTCAGCCCCTCGCCGCCGACCTCCGAGCGGAAGTTGACGAGCTGGTCCTCGCTGATCCGCCCCTCCATGAACGAGCGCGCATAGATCCCCGGCACCGCGTGGCCCTGGAAGAACACCAGGTCGCCGCCGTGGATGGCCGAACGCGCGCGCCAGAAGTGGTTGAGGCCGACATCGTACATCACGGCCGAGGAGGCGAAGCTGGCGATGTGGCCGCCATACTCGCTCGACACCTTGTTGCGGCGCACGACCGTGGCCATGGCGTTCCAGCGGTTGATGGTCCGGATGCGCCATTCCATGTCCAGATCGCCCGGGAACTCGGCCTGGTCATCGACGGGAATGGTGTTCTGGTAGGGCGTCGTTGCCGAGAAGGGCAGCGTCGCCCCCGCCGCGCGCGCCATCTGCACCGCCTTGTCCAGCAGGAAATGCGCCCGGTTGGGGCCGTCGCGCTCGATCACGTCCTCGATGGCGTCCTGCCATTCGCGGCTCTCGACGGGGTCGGTATCGGGGCCGAGGTCTTTCATGGGCGATATCCTCTTGGCGGGCGTGTGGCAGGCCGTCGGGGGCGGCCGTCGGGGGAGGGTTTGGAGATCGGTCTAAGCGGACGAGGCGGCGTAGTCCCGCCTCTTGGACGTCTTCCCGATCCCGGGGTTGAACGAGTTGGTCGGGTCGCAACAGCGATAGTGCTCGGCCAGATCCGGCTTGGCGCGGTAGAGATGGCCGACATTGTGCTCGGCCGGGTACTCGGCGCCGCGCTCGTCCAGGAGCGCCAGCATCGCGGCCTTCAGCGCCTTGGGATCAGTGCCCTTCTTCACCACGTAATCCTGGTGCAGCACATGGCACATGAAGTGGCCGTAGTAGAGCCTGTGCACGAGCCTGCTCTCGATCTCGGGAGGGAGCACCTCGCTCCAGTCACGGTCGTTGCGGCGGAGCGCGATGTCGAGGGGGATGATGTCCTCGACCTCGCCGCCATGCAGCGCCATGTAGCGGATCGCGGCACCCGCGGCGGCGAAGCGGTGCAGGCCCGCGATCTTGGCCTCGCGCGCGGTGCAGGCGAAGTACCCGCCCTCGCGCCCCTCGAAGAAGCCGGCGAGCAGCGCCTCGGCCTCGTCCACGCCGCCGTCGCGCATCTTGAGCACCAGGTGGTGGCGATAGCGGTCGCGGAAGGCGCGCATGCGCTTCGGCAGGATCGCGGGGGTCAGCCGCGCCATCGCCTGCATCACCCGGTCGGTCAGCTGGCCGACCAGTGGCAGGCCCCGCAGCCGCGCATCGACCGAGCCCTTGATCGCGAAGAACAGCGGCAGGTAGTCGGTGCCCAGCCAGTCGATCAACATCACCGTGTCCTTGCCGTAGCGCTCGGTGATGTCGAAGGCCTCCCGCTCCATGTACTCGGCCGAGACCGGCAGGGTCTCGAAGCCCGAGAGGATGCGGCGGCGGAGCTCGGTCAGGTCGGCGACGTCGTTGGTGCCGATGTAGAAGACCTGCTGGCGCTTCGGTTTCTCGTAGCTGTCGAGGCGGACGGCGAAGACGCCCAGCTTGCCCGCGCAGCCCGATGCCTCGTAGAGCCGCCGCTTGTCGGCGTTGAACCGCGCCGGCGTGTCGGCATCGACGTCGCGCACCTGGGCGGCATAGTCGGTGTCCGAGCAGCGGCGGTTGGTCGGCGCGGACGGATCGGCGTCGAAATCCCCGGTCTCGAGGCGGGTCAGGATCTCCTCCGCCGTCTCGCCGAGGTCGAGACCCAGATGGTTGACCAGCCGCAGCTCACCGTCGGCACCCAGCTGCGCAAAGAGCGCCATCTCGGTATAGGACGGCCCCCGCTCGACCAGCGAGCCGCCGGAATTGTTGCAGACCCCGCCCACGATCGAGGCACCGATGCAGGACGAGCCGAT
>JBCBPG010000204.1:0-6948 GCA_039820865.1 Pseudomonadota bacterium | reverse complement strand
TTCGCAGGCCAGGTAGGTGCCCCAGGGGGTGACGCCGTTGCCGCAGTTGTTCCAGGTGCCGAGCGACTTGGTGCCGGTCGGATCGGCCGCGGTCTTGAGCAGGTCGTGGCCGGCGGCGGGGCCGGTCAGGTCCATCTCGGTCATCGGCGTGATGCGGCGGTTGAAGGGGCTGTCCTTGACCATGGCCCAGGCGCCGCCCTCGTTGACGATCTCCACGACCGAGACGCCGTGCGCCATCATGCCCTTGGCGATGTCGCCCTCGTCCATGATGCGCTTCTCGACCGCGCTCAGCGCGATGATGTCGCGGTTGGTGTACTCGTTGTTCACCACCAGCAGCGTGTGGCCGTCATGGCTGAAGACGTCCATGCCGTCGGTGTTGTCGCCGAAGGCGCGCGCCTGGCTCTCGGCGGTGCCGCGGGTGGCGTCGTCGAACTCGGGGACGCCCGACCACATCGGGTCGCCCCAGCGCACCAGCACCTCGGTCTTGTAGCCGGCCGGCACGACGATCCCGTCGGCGGTCGAGGTGGCAACCTGCTCGAAGGCGAAGCGGCTGCCGGCGGCCTTGGCGCCATCGGCGCTCAGGCTGACACCGAGGCTCGCGACGCTGCCGAAAGCGAGCACGCCGCCGAGGAACCCGCGACGGTCGAGCGCCGCATCCACGATCCGGTCGAAGTCGTGCTCCTCCGGACGGGGGCTCACGATCTCGTCGAACTCGTCGAACGACAGGTCCTTCGTATCAATGCGCGGCATGGGGATCTCCCTGTGGCTGATGACCTTGCCTGGTCCTTGGCTCAGTGCGAGCCCCGCCGGTCGACCGGGGCCGACGACGGGCGATTGCCGGTCCTTCCGAGGTGCACGAAAGCAACCGCCTGACGGGAGTCGCGCCGCACACTATAGCCGCGAACATCTCAGAACGATGACGCTTTCCGCGTGTATCGTTGACCGCCAGCGGCAATGTCGTCGCAGGCTGGATCCGGTGCGCCGGGGCAGGCATGCTGCGGCGCGGCGCGGGCCGTCGCGCGCGTGATCGTGGGAGGACGGATCCTTGAAATCGGCGATCACCCGGCTCGTTCTCGTGGCCCTTCCGTCACTTGCGCTGGCGCTGCCGGCCGAGGATCACTGGAGCGCCGATACCGATCCGGCCGATGCCGCGCGGCTTGAGGAGAGCCGGCTGCTGATCGAGGCGGAACGCTACGAGGACGCGCTCGCGATCCTCGAGGGGCTGGCCAAGGCCATGCCGGCCAGTGCCGACGTGTTCAATCTTTTGGGATTTGCCCACCGCAAGACCGGCAACCTGGCGGTGAGCGGCGCGCATTACGAGCGGGCGCTGTATCTGAAGCCCGACCATCTGGGCGCGCTCGAATACCAGGGCGAGCTGTTCCTGCTGCTGGGCGACATCGCGGGTGCGCGGGCCAACCTGCGCCGCCTGGAAGCGCTCTGCGACCTGCCCTGCGAGGAGCGCGAGGAGCTGGACGAGGCGATCCGCGCCTGGCAGGCGCAGTGACCCGGCGCCGCGGCGCTCAGGCCAGCCAGTTGCCGCCGTCCACGCCGAAGGTCTGGCCCACGACATAGTCGGCCTCGGCCGAGGCCAGGAAGACCGCCATGCCGGTCAGGTCGCCGGCCTCGCCCATCCGGCCATAGGGCACCGCGCCGCCCACGATCCGCTTCTTCTCGCCCGGCGCGCGGCCCTCGTGCTTCGCGAAGAGCGCGTCGACATGGTCCCAGTGCTCGCCCTCGACCACGCCGGGCGCGATGGCGTTGACGTTGATGCCGTGGCGGATCAGGTCGAGGCCGGCCGACTGGGTGATCGAGATCGAGGCCGCCTTGGTCGCGCAGTAGACCGCGACCAGCGCCTCGCCCCGCCGGCCCGCCTGGCTGGCCATGTTGACGATCTTGCCGCCCTGCCCGCGCGCGATCATCCGCTTGGCCGCCGCCTGCAGCGTGAACAGCAGCCCGAAGACGTTGACGCGGAAGAGGCGGTCGTAGCTCTCGGGCGTGATCTCGACGATGGGGGCCAGGTCGAAGAGCGCGGCGTTGTTGACCAGGATGTCGAGCCCGCCCAGCCGCTCAGCCGCCGCGCCCACCGCCGCCTCGATCGAGGCCATGTCGCCCACGTCCATCGCGACGGCCGAGGCGGCGGGCCCGATCGCGTGGGCCGCGTCCTCGGCACGGGCGAGGTCGATGTCGCCGATCACGACGTGCGCACCCTCGCGCACATAGGCCTCGGCAAAGGCGCGACCGATCCCCCGTGCGGCACCGGTGATCAGCGCCCCCTTGCCCTCGAGCCGTCGCATGGTCTCCTCCCTCTCAGTCGCGGCCATAGGCGGCCAGCGCCGCCGCCGTGCCCTCGTCCCAGACGCGGCCCAGCGCCTCGGCGAAGGCGGTGCGGAAACGCGGATGCTCGCCCGTGTCGCCATAGACCTCGCGCATCGCGAGCCAGGCGTCGGGCGTCTCGCGCGCGGTGCGGGCGCGGGCCTGCAGCGCCTCCCAGGCGGGATCGTTGGGCTCGACCGTCGCGCCGCTCTCGGTCGTGCCGTGGCAGTAGCGGCACCAGAGGGCCGAGACGAGCGCCAGCCCCTCGATCCCGCCGCCGCCTTCCAGCCGGTCGGCCAGCGTCGGCACGATGAACCTGGGCTGGCGGTTCGAGCCGTCATGGGCCAGCCGGCGCACCGTGTCGGCGATCTTGGGGTTGGCGAAGCGCCGCCCGATCAGCGCGACATAGCCGGCGATGTCGGTGTCGGGCACCGGGGGGATGGTCGGCACGATCTCCTCGCGGTGCAGCCGCGCGAGGAAACGGGCGACCAGCGGTTCGGCCATCGCCTCGTGCGCGAACTCGATGCCGAGGAGGGCTGCCGGGTAGGCGATCGCCGCATGCCCGCCGTTCAGGACGCGGATCTTCATCAGCTCGAACGGCGTGACGTCGGTGACGAACTGAACGCCCACCTCCTCCAGCGCCGGGCGGCCCGCCGGGAACCGGTCCTCCAGCACCCATTGCCGGAAGTCCTCGCAGAAGACGGGCCAGGCGTCCTCGATCCCGTGCGCCTCGGCCGCGAGACGGCGCTCGCGCGCGCCGGTGGCCGGGGTGATGCGGTCGACCATGCTGTTGGGAAAGGCAACCTCGGCCCCGACCCAGGCCCCGAGGGCGGGATCGACGAGGTCGGCGAGCCCCGTCACCACCCGGCGCACGACATCGCCGTTATGGGGGATGTTGTCGCAGCTCATGACCGTGAAGGGGGCGTGGCCCGCGGCGCGGCGGCGGGCGAGACCGGCGAGGATCAGGCCGAAGACCGTGCAGGGGGCCTCGGGCGCGGCGGCATCGGCGGCGATGGCGGGATGCGCCGCGTCGAAGGCGCCGGTGCCGTCGATGAAGTACCCGCCCTCGGTCACGGTGAGCGAGACGATGCGGATCGCGGGATCGGCCAGCGCGGCGGTGATGGCCGGGCCGTCGGCGACGGGCAGGAAGCCGGTCATCGGCGCTGTCACGCGGGCGTGGCTCGCCTCGACCGACTGCTCGACGACGGTGGTGAGGAAGTCCTGCCCCTCCAGCGCCGCCCTGACCCGCGCATCGCCCGGCATCACGCCCGCGCCCAGGATGCCCCAGTCATGGTCGCGCCCCTGGCCGAACAGGTCGTCGAGATAGACCGCCTGGTGGGCGCGGTGAAAGTTGCCGACGCCGACATGCAGGATACCGGGCGTCAGCGCCGCGCGGTCGTGGCGGGGCGCCCGGACACGCGCAGGCAGCGCGTCCAGGCTGGCGGCGGAGAGGGCGACGGGCATGGATGCCTTCCTCGGGTTCAGCGGATCGCCATACCGCGGTCGTCGAAGCGGTGCAGCTTGTCCGGATCGGGCGTCAGGAACACGCGGTCGCCGTGGTGGATGTCCATCTCGCCGCTCGCGCGCACGGTGATGGTGTCGGCGAGCCCCGTCTCGTGGATGTGCAGGAACGTGTCCGAGCCCAGGTGTTCCGAGACGCCGACGACGCCCTGCCACATGCCCTCCTCCTTCGAGGCGCGGATGTGTTCGGGCCGCGCGCCGATGGCATGGGCGTCGTGGCGCCCGGCTACCTCGCCCTCGACGATGTTCATCTTTGGCGAGCCGATGAAGCCTGCGACGAAGCGGTTGGCGGGCGTGCGGTAGAGTTCGAGCGGGCTGCCCACCTGCTCGATCCGCCCGGCATTGAGGACCACGATCCTGTCGGCCATGGTCATCGCCTCGACCTGGTCATGCGTCACGTAGATCGAGGTGGTGCCGAGCGACTGGTGCAGCTCGGTGATCTCGAGGCGCATGTTCACCCGCAGCGCCGCGTCGAGGTTCGAGAGCGGCTCGTCGAACAGGAAGGCCGCCGGCTCGCGCACGATGGCGCGTCCGATCGCGACGCGCTGGCGCTGGCCGCCCGAAAGCTGGCCGGGCCGCCGGTCGAGATAGGGCGTCAGGTTCAGGATCCTGGCCGCGTGCTCGATCTTGCGATCGATCTCGGCCTGCGGAACCTTGGCCATCCTGAGCGGGAAGGCGATGTTCTTGCGCACCGTCATGTGCGGATAGAGCGCGTAGGACTGGAAGACCATCGCCAGCCCCCGCTCGGCCGGGCCCGCCTCGGTGGCGTCCTTGCCCCCGATCTCGATCGTGCCCGCGCTCACGTCCTCCAGCCCCGCGATCAGGCGCAGCAGCGTCGACTTCCCGCAGCCCGAGGGCCCGACGAAGACGGCGAACTCGCCGTGCCTGATCTCGAGGTCGAGAGGCGGGATGACCTCGGTGTCGCCGAAGCGCTTGACGACCTGTTTCAGCACCATGTCTGCCATGGGTCTTCTCCCTTACTTGACCGCGCCGAAGGTGAGGCCGCGCACGAGCTGCTTCTGACTGAACCACCCGATGATCAGGATGGGCGCGATCGCCATGGTCGAGGCCGCGCTCAGCTTGGCGTAGAACAGGCCCTCGGGGCTCGAGTAGCTTGCGATGAAGGCGGTCAGCGGCGCCGCCTGGCTTGTCGTGAGCTGGATCGTCCAGAACGCCTCGTTCCAGGCGAGGATGACGTTCAGCAGAAGCGTCGACGCGATCCCCGGCACCGCCATCGGCGCCAGCACGTAGACGATCTCGTTACGGAGATTGGCGCCGTCCATCCGCGCGGCCTCGAGGATCTCGCCCGGGATCTCGCGGAAGTAGGTGAACAGCATCCAGACGATGATCGGCAGGTTGATGAGCGTCAGCACGATCACCAGCCCGATCTTGGTGTCGAGCAGCCCGAAATCGCGGAACAGCAGGTAGATCGGGACCAGCACGCCCACCGGCGGCAGCATCTTGGTGGACAGCATCCACATCAGGATGTCCTTGGTCCGCCGGCCGGGCACGAAGGCCATGGACCAGGCGGCGGGGATCGCGATGGCCAGCCCCAGCAGCGTCGAGCCGATCGAGACGATCACCGAGTTCCAGAAGTGCTTGAAGTACTCCGAGCGCTCCTGCACCTCGCCATAGTTCTCCAGCGTCCAGTCGAAGCCGATGAAGGACGGGGGCGAGGCGATCGCCTCCGCCTCGGTCTTGAAGCTGGTCAGGATCGTCCAGAGGATCGGGAAGAAGATCAGGAACCCCACGGCCCAGGCGGCGACGGTGAAGGCGATCTTGCGGTTGGTCGAGATTGCGCGGGCCATGATCACAGATCCAGGTTCTTGCCGATCATCCGCATCAGGAAGATCGCAACGATGTTGGCCAGGATGATCGCGACGACGCCACCGGCAGCCCCCGCGCCCACGTCGAACTGCAGCAGCGACTGCACGTAGACGAGGTAGGTGAGGTTGGTCGTGGCATAGCCCGGGCCGCCATTGGTGGTGACCAGGATCTCGGCAAAGACCGAGAGCAGGAAGATCGTCTGGATCAGCACGACGACGGTGATGGCGCGGGTGAGATGCGGCAGCACGATGTACCAGAACCGCGCCAGCGGCGGCGCCCCGTCCATCTCGGCCGCTTCCAGCTGGTCGCGGTCGAGCGACTGCATCGCCGTCAGCAGGATCAGCGTGGCAAAGGGCAGCCACTGCCACGACACGATCATGATGATCGAGGCGAGCGGGATCTCGGCGAAGAAATCGATGGGCTCGAGCCCGACGCCCTTGGCGATGAAGGCGAAGAGGCCGTTCACCGGGTTCATGAACATGTTCTTCCAGACGAGCGCCGAGACGGTCGGCATCACGAAGAAGGGCGCGATCACGAGGATCCGCACGATGCCCTGGCCGAAGAACGGCTGGTCCAGCAGCACCGCCAGCGCGACACCGCCGCCGACGGTGATGATCAGGACCCCGCCGACCAGCACCAGCGTGTTCTGGATCGCGGCGAAGAAGGCGGGATCGGAGAGGAAGAACGAATAGTTCTGGAAGCCGATCCACTCCTCCATCCCCGGCATCAGCAGGTTGTAGCTGAGGAACGAGAAGTAGATCGTCATCGAGAGCGGGATCAGCATCCAGCCGAGGAGCAGGATCACCGCGGGCGACAGCATCCATCGTGCTGCCGAACGTGCGTGTTGCGTGGCCATGGGTCAGCCCTCCCGTACAGTCCGGGGGGTCGGGCCGGCGGGCGGCCCGGGGATGATGTGGTGCGCGGCATCGGGGCACGCGCCTGGTCGTCCCGTCCGGGTTCCGGTGCGGGACGATCGGACGTGGCGGCCCGGCGGTCTGGCCGGGCCGGGCGCGTCGGCGGCGGGCTACTGGATGTAACCGGCCTTGGTCATCGTCCGGGTGGCGAGACCCTGGGCAGCCTGCAGGGCCTGGTCGGCATCCATGCTGCCGGCCAGTGCGGCCGAGAACATCTGCCCGACCGCGGTGCCGAGGCCCTGGAACTCCGGGATCGCGACGAACTGGACGCCCGTATAGGGCACCGGGTCGACGGTTGGGTTCGTCGGGTCCGCCGCCTGGATCGAGCGCAGCGTCATCTCGGCGAACGGTGCCGCGGCCAGGTAGGTCTCGT
>JBCBPG010000203.1:0-6968 GCA_039820865.1 Pseudomonadota bacterium | reverse complement strand
GACTGGGCCTGCGCGCTGCCGGCGCTGAACCGCCCGCCCGTGCGCAGCGCCCGCGACCAGGCCCGCTGCTTCCCGCGCCCTGGCGGCGCCAGCGTGCTGGGCCTCGGCCCCGGGGCGAAGGTCGATTGCGGCTGGGCGGCCTGGGCCAACGCCACGGCCGTGCGCGAGCTCGACTTTCACGACAGCTTCTTCGGCCTCGATCCCAGCCATCCGGGCGACGTGATCCCCTCGGTCCTCGCGGCGGCCGAGCAGATCGGCGCCTCGGGCGAGACGCTGATCCGCGGCATCGTCACCGCCTACGAGGTGCAGACGGCGCTGGCCCGCGGGATCGCGCTCAACCCCCACCGCATCGACCATGTCGCCCATCTGGGCCCTGCCGTCGCCGCCGGGGTCGCAGCACTCCTCCGCCTGCCCCCCGGGATCGGGGTCGAGGCGATCAGCCACGCCGCCCATGTCTCGATCGGCACGCGCCAGGCGCGCAAGGGCCGGATCTCGTCCTGGAAGGCCTTCGCCCCCGGCCATGTTGGCAAGGCGGCGATCGAGGCGGTCGACCGGGCCATGCGCGGCGAGACCAGCCCCGCGCCGATATGGGAGGGCGACTACGGCATCCTCGCCGTGCTGCTTGGCGGGCCGGAGAGCGAGGCGCATGTGCCGCTGCCGGCCCCGGGCGCGCCCTGCCGCGCGATCCTCGACACCTATCCCAAGGCGCATTCGGCCGGCTATCACGGACAGGCCGTCATCGACCTCGCCTTCCGCATGCGCGAGCGCCTGGGCGATCCCCGCCGCATCCGCGCCGTCGAGCTCCGCTCCAAGCGCATGACCCATGTCGTGATGGGCGCGGGGGCGAACGATCCGGACAAGTGGGACCCTGCCGCCAGCCGCGAGACGCTGGACCACAGCGCGATGTTCATCTTTGCGCGCGCGCTCTGGGACGGCTGGTGGCACCACGAGCGGAGCTACGATCCCGCCGCCATCGCTGAGCCGGGTTTCGTGGCGCTCTGGAAGCGCGTCACCACGGTCGAGGATGCCGGCTGGAACGCGCGGTTCGACGCCCGCGACGGGCTGGACAAGGACCATGGCCTGCGCGCCGTCGTGACCTTCGAGGACGGGCGCGTGGTCGAGGACGAGATCGCGGTCGCCGACAGCCATCCCCGCGGCGCCGCGCCCTGGGGCCGCGCCGACTACGAGCGCAAGTTCGAGGCCCTGACCGCCGACCTCGTCCCCGCCCCAGAACGCGCCCGCTTTCTCGAGGCCGCCGCCGGCATCCGCGCAATCCCGGCGGGCGGCCTCGCGGCCCTCGCCGTCACCGTGCCGGCCGGGCGCATCGCGCGCGGCGCGCCGGGCCTGTTCGAGCGGGCCGCGGGGGCGTGAGGACCATCACCCCGGCGGCGGCCTTCGAGGCGGTCCGCGCGCGCCGGCCGGAATGGGTGCTGCTGGACCTGCGGGAGCGGGGGGAGGCCTCGCTCGGCCAGCCCTTTGGCGCGATCAACCTGCCCTACAGCCGGCTCGAGGCGCTCGCGCCCGCCCTGCTCCCCCGCCGTGCGGTCGCACTGGCGCTGATCGACGGCGGCGACGGCGTGGCGGTGCGCGCAGCCCGGCGCCTCGCCCCGCTCGGCTACCGCGACTTCGCCGTGGTCGAGGGCGGCATCCCCGCCTGGGCCGCCGCCGGCCTCGCGCTTTTCGAAGGCGTCCACGTGGCGTCGAAGGCCTTCGGCGAATGGGTCGAGCGTCGCTTTGCCGTGCCCTCGATCGCGCCCGGGGCGCTGGCCGAGGCGCAGCGCAAGGGCACCGCGCCCCTGGTCCTCGACGTCCGCCCCGAGGCCGAGTACCGCCGCTTCTCGCTGCCCGCCAGCCGGTCCTGCCCGAACGGCGAGCTTGCCGCCCGCCTCGACGCGCTCGCCGGCCGCGTCGCCGTCCATTGCGCGGGCCGGACGCGCAGCCTGATCGGTGCGCAGACGCTGCGCGACCTGGACCCGACGCTGGACGTCGTGGCGGTGCGCGACGGGACGCAGGGCTGGCAGCTCGCGGGCCTCGACCGGGCCGAGGCGCCCGACGCAGCGCCTGTGCCCGCCTCGCCGGACGGGGGCCGGTCGGCGGCCCAGGGCCTGATCGCCCGCTTCGCGCTGCCCGTGATCGATACGGCGGAGGCGGCGCGGTTGGCGGCGGAGGCCGGGCGGACGGGCTACTTCCTCGATGTCTCCGGCAGCGCCCCGCCGGCCGGTTTCCGAGCGGTCGACGCCACGACGCTGATCCAGCAGACCGACCGCTTCATCGCCGTACAGGGCGCGCGGGTGGTGCTGCACGACCCCTCGATGGCGCGCGCCGCCTTCGCCGCGCACTGGCTGCGGCGGATGGGGCACGAGGCGCTGATCCTTGACGGCGCGCCGCCCGACCTGCCCGCGACCCCCGCGCCCGCCATCGCCGCCCCCGCTGCCCTCGAACCGGCGGCGCTGGGAGGCGTGGAGGCCGCGCTCCTCGACCTCCGCCCCGGCGCCGAGCACGCGGTGCGGCCGGCGGGGGCGCGCTGGACGATCCGGCCGCGGGTGGTCGCCGACGCGCAGGCCGAGCGGGTGGTGCTGATCGGTGACGACGTGGCGACGGGTCTGGCGGCGATCGACCTGGCCGAGGCGGGCATTGCAGTGCTCGGCCGGCTCACGGGCGATGCGGCGGACTGGGCGCGGGCGGGGATGGCGGTCGCGCGCGACGCGGACCCCGCCCCCCGCCTCGATGCCGAGCTGTTCTGCCCCGGCCGCCACCGCGGCGACCTGGCCGATGCCGCGGCCTATCTCGCCTGGGAGCACGGGCTGCTCGATCGTCTCGCCGCCGCCGGCATCGACCCCGGCTGGCGCGCCTGATCAGCCCTGCGCGCGCCGCGCCAGCCAGTGGCGGATCAGCGCCGCCCCCGCGACGGCGGCGAACATGAACAGGAACGGCTCGACATTCATGCGATAGCGCGCGTGGACCGCGTAGCCCGAGACCACCACGCTCTGCGCCACGAAGACCCAGAGCATCGCCTGTGCCCCATGCGGCACTGGCCGTCGCCTCAGCACCAGCACGATCCCGCCGATCGACAGCACGAAGGTCGGCACGAAGGCGGCGACATAGACCGGGTGCAGCGTCACCTCCGGGTCCTGCCAGTCCAGCACCCAGAAGAGCGCCAGCTTCTGCGCCGGCAGCTCGACGAAGGCGCGCACGGGCTCGGCGGCGATGAAGGCGCCGGCGCGCTCCATGAAGGCGTCCTGCATCGCCGTCTCGAAGGTGTCGTCGCGGGGCAGGGTGGCGACGACCTCGCGCTCGATCTCGATGCGGTAGTCCGAGGCCTCGATCGCGTTGCCCGAGCCCTGCATCTCCGGGTTGAAGCCCTTCCAGGCGTTCCAGCCGCTGGAATTGGCGATCGGGATGAACCGCTCGTGCACGACGTAGTTCCGCGCCGTCCAGGGCAGCACCACCAGCGCGGCGCAGCCCACGGCCAGCGCGAAGAGCCGGATCGAGCGGTGGCGCCAGAAGCCGTAGAGGATCAGCGCCGCGAACAGCACCATGTATTCCGACCGCCAGAGCGTCGCGACCCCGCCCGCGATGCCGAGCAGCACCGCGCTGCGCCCCGAGCGCGTCTCGATGAGCGCGAGCATCAGGTGGAGGCCCGCGAGGAACAGCAGCACGTAGACCTGGATCGCGTGATAGGTCGCGACCGAGTAGATGAAGGTCGGGTAGACCGCGACAAGCCCCGCCGCGAGCAGCCCCACCAGCCGGTCCTGGAAGATCCGCCGCGCGAGCAGCCCCGTCATCGCCACGATCCCGACCGAGCAGGCGACGTTGATCACCAGCATCGCCGCATAGGCCTCTGGTGTGACGTCGAAGATCCAGAAAAGCCCGATCCAGAGGAACACGTGCCCCGGCGGCATGAAGGTGCTCGGGTAGCGTAGCTTCTCGCCGTCCGGGAAGTAGTAGGCCCGCGCCATCTCGCCGTTGCGGACGAAGTTCTGCGCGATCTCTCCGTACTCCCAGTCATCCGCAACGCCGGGCGTGATCTCGCCCAGCGCGAGCGCGCAGAGGGCGCGCAGGACCAAGGCGACAAGGATGATGACCGCGAAGGCGAGGCCGAGGCCCCCCTGGCCGTTGGCGTCGTCCTGCAGCATGCCCGTCCGCATGCTCACGCCACGCTCCGTTGGCGACGGGCAGGGCGGCTGTCCGTCATCCTCATCGCGCGGCCGCCTGCCGCGTGTCGTGCCGGCGTGCCGACAGCGTGGCGGTGGCGATGCCGATCGAGGCGCCGGCTAGGGCCGCGAGGGCATCGATCAGCGAGGAGGAGCGGCTGAAGATCCAGGCTTGGGCGATCTCGCTGCCGAGCACGGTGAGGGCCACCAGCGAGAGCGTCGCGGCTGCGGCGAGGAGTGGCCGGCGCGCGGGCCGACCCACTGCGAGCGCGCCGATGACGAGCCAGGGGAGCGCGTTCAGCACAAGGTCGCTTGGCGCGCGCATCGAGAGACTGAGCATCGAGGTGTCGCGATCGTTTCGGTAGCGCATGGGGATCAGGCAGTGGCCCGCTCGGGTCGCATGGTGCGCTGCATCGTCCGGGCTTGCAACTGGACTTGCCTCCGGCGCGGCGTTCGTCGGGCAGCGGGTGCCGAGATGGTACAGCTTGTCTACCGACGGCTCGGACAGCGTGTCGATGGTGAGCGCCGCGACCGCTTCGGGCGGCATGGCCGTCGACCAGATTGCGGCGTCCAGCAGGTGCCCGCGCCAGGCCCGGTCTCCCGTGGTCTCGTTGCCCAGCACGAGCTGGTAGTCCGCGCCGACTGCGTTGATCGGCCCCGCCGCCAGCAGGCGCTCGGCCGCGAGGGCCCCATTGACGTAGAGCCGGAACGCCGCGCCGTCATAGGTGGCGACGAAGAGCTGCCGGGTGCCGGGGGTTATCGCCAGGGCGGTCTCGGTCTGCGGGCGCGAGCCGTTTTCCCCGGTCACGGGGGTCGCAAGCCGGAAGACCAGCCGGTCCCGCTGTTGGCCGATCGTGAAACTCCGCGCGCCGCCGTCCCTCGAGAGCGTGAGCATCCGTGCCGGGCCCTGCTGCAGCAGCGTGGCGCTCTCCGCCGCCACCGCGACCGTGAGGGCCGTCGCGCCGCCCATCGGGCCGGCGAGCAGGTGCGCTCCCCCTTCGTCGATCACCATGCCGCCATCGCCGAAGGTGAAGCCTGGCTGGCCCGGAACGGTCCGCGCGTCATTGGGGCAGTCGCTGCATCGCCGCTGGATGTCGAGCGGCCAGAGCCCCGACAGGACGACCAGTACGCCGAGCGCGAGTGCGAGCCAGGGCCGCGCGTGACGGATAAACGCGTCCCAGACGCCCGATGGCGATGCCTCCATGGCGCCCTCGTGTCCGTTGTCTCGTCAGGTGGCGCGCCCCGGAGGCGGCGCCTCGACCATGCCGCGCCCGCCCGCGCCGGGTCCACCCGTCGCATCCGCGCGCGTCTCGCCACGCCCCCTCGCACGTCTCCGTGCGGGACAGTCTGTAGCGCTGCGTCACCGATCTGATGTAGCAGCTGTCACAGATTGCGGCGCAGCAGCATTCTCCTATTGGATGAGCGCCGAACTTCCAATACCACTAAGGGTAAAGCTGACGGGGCTTCGCGCCCCGCGCTTTCGCTGTCTTCCGACCGTGCGGGGTGCCGGTCCTCGGACGGCGTAGTGAGGCTGCCGGAATGGGCGGCTGCGTTGGGGTGGGTGTGTAGCCGGGCAGTGGCCGTTGGGACGACTGTGCCGGATTGCCAATAAGCTTGGAGTTTGGTGTGACCGTGTCCTTTACCGATGATCTCGACGCGCTCGACGGCGCCTTCTGGGTCGTGTCGAACTACGCCAATCCGGGCTCCTGGGTGGATACGGGTTTCTCGCCCGACCGGGTCACTGTCGCGGACGACGTCGTAACGCTGACACTCGACTTGGCCAACTACCTCGACAAGAACTTCACCGGGGGCGAGTTCTACACTACCCAGGAATACGGCTTCGGCCGCTACGAAGTGGTGATGCAGCCGTCGGGTGAGCAAGGCGTAAATTCGAGCTTCTTCCTGTATACAGGCTCCGAATTCGGCGACCCGCTGAGCGAGATCGACTTCGAGTTCCTCGGCCGCTCGCCCACCGAGGTGTCGCTGGCCTATCACACCGACGAAGGCAGTTTCTCCACCGTGGCCTCGCTCGGGTTCGACGCCT
This sequence comes from Pseudomonadota bacterium, assembly GCA_039820865.1. GTDB lineage: Bacteria > Pseudomonadota > Alphaproteobacteria > Rhodobacterales > Rhodobacteraceae > Thermohalobaculum. Next base: position 770 of record JBCBPG010000203.1, on the reverse strand, counting down.
CGGCGGCATTGCACACCTACGCGTTTGAATGGGGTCCCGATTCGATCGCCTGGTACGCAGAAGGCACGCTCCTCTACTCGGTCGAGGATCCTGATCTCGCGGTCCCGGGCGAGCCCGGGCGGATCTTCATGAACATCTGGACCGGGTCGCCGCAATGGCTGGGTGAGCCGGATTTTGGCGCTTCGGCGACCGCGGTCTACGATTCGGTCAGCTTTGTCGCCCGCACCGCGCCGGTCGCGGCCGATGACATGGTCGAGACCGGGCGCGGCGAGGCGGTGGTCATCGACGTGCTGGCCAACGACTACGACCCGGATGGCAGCCTCGATGCGACGAGTGTGCAGGTCGTCAACGAGCCGGCGAACGGGACGGTCATGGTCGATCCGGTGACCGGCGCCGTAACCTACAGCCCCGATGCCGCCTTCCAGGGTATCGACACCTTTTCCTACACGGTCTCCGACGGCGGAGAGCTCTCGAACACCGGCGAGGTCGCCATCGCGGTCGGCTACACGATTTTCGAAGGCTTCGCCACCGGCGCCGGCCCCTTCACCTATACCGACGACGCGTTCGGGACGGCCGAGCCGGATCGGGCCTATGGCGAGGCGGCCGACGGCGTGCTGCGCGTCGCGCTTGGCGAGGGCGGGCCGCGCTCGCTGGTCGAGAACATCTCGGGCGGCTGGTCGACCGGCTTCGACACGGTGGCCGGGCAGTCGGGCACGCTGACGCTGCGCTACCGGGTCGAGCTGGCGGCGCCGCTCGACGCGGGCGAGGTG
>JBCBPG010000202.1:0-7002 GCA_039820865.1 Pseudomonadota bacterium | reverse complement strand
GGCGGCGCTGGCGGGGCTGGCGGTCTGGGCGATGCGGCGGCCGATGACGCTGGTGGCCTTCGATCCCGAATTCGCCGCGGCGAGCGGGGTGGGTGTGCGGCGCACGGATCTCGCCATGATGGGCCTTGCGCTGATGGTGACGGTGATCGGGCTCAAGATCCTCGGCCTCGTGCTGATCGTGGCGCTCCTGATCATCCCGGCTGCGGCGGCGCGGTTCTGGACGGACCGGGTGGACCGGCTGATCGTGATCGCGGCGGGGATCGGCGCGGCCTCGGCCTGGTTCGGCGCGGCGCTCTCGGCCGCGGGCGACGGGCTGCCGACTGGGCCGGTGATCGTGCTGGTGGCCTTCGCGCTCTTTGCGGGCTCGCTCCTGTTCGCGCCGCTCCGGGGGGCCGCGGCCTCGGCCTGGCGGCACCGCGCCTTCGAGGGGCGGGTGCATCGCCGCCAGGGGCTGCTCGCCATGGCGCGGAGCGAGCCGATCTACGACCGCCTGACTCTGCGCGTGCTGCGCCGGGGCGGGCTGATCCGGGCGGACGGGACGGCGACGCTGGAGGGCCGGGCGGCGGCGGCGCGCGCGGCGCGCGACGAGGCGCGCTGGGCCGAGGTGCGCCGGCGCCATGCGGGCGACCCGGTGCTGGAGGCGCAGGACGGGCTCACCCCGCTGGAGGCGGTGATGACGCCGGACCAGATCGCCGAGATCGACCGCGCCCTAGCGCCGAGCGCAGCGGGGCCGGCATGATCTCGGCGGAGGAGTTCGTGCAGCTCGATCTCGCGCCACTGGCGATCGGGTCGCTGGCGGCGGTGGCCTGCGCGCTGCCGGGCAACTTCCTGCTGCTCCGGCGCCAGGCGCTGATCGGGGATGCGATCAGCCATGTGGTGCTGCCGGGAATCGTGGTGGCCTTCCTGCTGACGGGCACGGTGGCGGCCTGGCCCATGATGATCGGCGCTGCGGCGGCGGCGCTTGTGGCCGTGGGGCTGATCGAGGCGATCCGGCGGCTCGGCCGGGTGGAGCCCGGCGCGGCCATGGGCGTGGTCTTCACCGCGATGTTCGCCGGCGGGGTGCTGCTCCTGGAGCAGAGCGACAGTTCCTCCGTGCATCTCGACGTGGAGCATGCGCTGCACGGCAATCTGGAGAGCCTGATCTGGCTCGATGCGACTGCGGGGTGGGCCTCGCTGACGGATGCAGAGGCGCTGGCCGGGCTGCCGCCGGCGCTCGGCCGGCTCGCGCTGGTGCTGGTGCTGATCGCGGCGCTGATGGCGGCGTTCTGGAAGGCGCTCGCGATCTCCACCTTCGATCCGGGCTTCGCCAATGCGGTGGGGATCCCGGTGGGGGCGGTGAGCTTCGGGCTGGTCGTGACCACCGCCATGGCCGCGGTGGCGGCCTTCGACGCGGTGGGCTCGATCATCGTGATCGCGATGTTCATCTGCCCGCCGGCCGCGGCGCGGCTGATGACCGATCGGCTGGGCGCGCAGGTGGCCTGGAGCGTGGTTTTTGCGCTCCTCTCCGCGGTGGCGGGCTTCCTGCTTGCGGGGCACGGGCCGGGGCTGATCGGCAGCGCGCATGCGGTGAGCGCGGCGGGGATGATCGCCACCGTCTCGGGCCTGATCCTGGCCATCGCCTGCGTGGCGGGGCCCCGGCGGCGGCGGAGCGGCGCGCCGGGCGCGGCCCCTTCCGCCTGACGGGAGCGGTGTGACCTCGGCACCGCGGCCGGTCCCGCAGCGCGAACGGCGGCGAGACTAACCAGGCAGCACACTTGCAGCCGCGTCACCGCTCGGGAATAGTCAAAATGCGTTGAAACAATTGCAGGTGGTGTTGTGAGGGTTCGGAGCAGCATGCTGGGCCTCGGCCTTCTCGGTGGGCTCTCGGTCGGCGCCACGCCGGAGAGCGCGTGGTCGCAGGCGATCCCGCCCATTCCGCCCGAGGTCGACGCGGTCACCGAGAGCAATGCCGAGGAGACGCTGAGCGACACGCAGCGCGCCAGCGTGGCGATCATCTCGCGCACCATCCGCACGCGGGTGGACGACGCGCTCCGCCCGGGCAGTGCCTTTTCCGCGGGCTTCTTCTTCGACAGCCCGGGCACGGACGAGGACGACGAGGACCCGGACAACGAGGAGAGCCGCTTGCTCGGCGCCGATCCGGCGCTGGCCTATGGCCAGCAGGGGGCGGCGAGCGGCAAGCTCGGCGAGGGGCAGTGGTTCGAGGGCAGCCTCAGCCTCTGGGTCTCGCCCTCCGTGACCTTCGTCGAGAACGATTTCTCGAGCACTGCCTTCGACGGCACCATCGTCACGCCGCTGGCGGGGGTGGACTACACGCTGACGGACGGGCCGGTGGTGGGGCTCGCGCTCGGCTATGAACGGGTGCGGCTCGACACCAGCTTCATCGACGGCAGCGTGGACAGCGACGCCTTCGTGGTGACCCCCTATGTGGGCTGGGCGCCGATCCCGGAGCTGCTGCTGACCGCGGGCTTCAGCTACAACGCGGTGAATTTCGACAGCCTGCAGCGGCTCTCGCCCGGGCCGACGGTGACCGGGGATTTCGACGGCTCGCGGCTTTCGGGTTTTGCGAGCGCGACGGGCTACGCGCCCAACGAATGGCACGGGATCGAGCCGCTGACGCTGTCGGCCACGCTCGGCACCCGGCTCTCGCGCGAGCGCCAGGATGCGCATACCAACAGCCTGGGCTTCGAGGTGGAGGAGCGCACCGCCTATCTCGGCCAGCTCAACTTCTCGATCCGCGGCGCCTATGCGGTGGGCTGGGGCGGCGAGACGCGGGGCGAGGTCTTCATCGAGCCGGGCTTCAATTACGATTACCGCCAGTCGGAGGTGGATGTGCTCTCCGGCGCGCCGGTGCCGGATCGCGACCGGACCGAGGGCATCATCGCCACCGGGTTCACCTTCAAGGTCGCGCCGGGGATCACGGCGGGGGCGGAGTATCTGCACGTGTTCGGCCGCCAGAATGTGGACAGCGACACGCTGACGGTGAACGCCCGCATCGCGTTCTGAGACGCCGCAGGCATGCGCGGGTGGTGGCGAGTTCGGACCTGCCGCGCGGTTTGCGGCAGGATATCTTTCCGGCGCCCCGGCGAGGCGGGCGCTGCGTTCGTTGACCGGAGGCTGGAATGGTAACGCTCGACGTAGACCTCGGCGCGCTCGACATGCTCGCGCTCGCGGGCACCGTGGTGCTCGACGAGGAGCAGGCGCCGGACGTCCTCCGGCTGGTGGACGAGGCGGGGAACTTCTTCCTCTTCGCGCGCGACGAGGCCGATCAGCTCACGGATCTGGAGGTGCGCCAGGGGGCCGATGACGGGCCGCTGCTCTACAGCATCTCGGGCTTCTCGATCGGGTTGGACGAGGCGATCGCGCTCTCGGGCGTGGATCCGTTCGGCGTGGACGAGGCGGTGTTCAGCGGGGACGACGTGCTGCTCGGCGGCGGCGAGGACGATGTGCTTGTCGGCTATGCCGGGAGCGACGCCATCACCGCGAATGGCGGGAACGACCGGGTAGAGGGCCGCGAGGGCGACGACACGGTCACCGGCGATGCGGGCGACGACACGCTGATCGGCGGGTCCGGGGACGACAGCCTCGGCGGCGGCACGGGCGCGGACCTGCTGCAGGGCGAGGATGGCGACGACACGCTCGACGGCGGGGACGGCGACGACACGCTGGAGGGCGGACCGGGCGGCGACACGCTGGCGGGCGGCGCCGGGATGGACGGGCTCGACGGCGGCGCCGGCGATGACAGCCTCGGCGGCGGCGCGGGCGACGACACGCTCGACGCCGGCGAGGGAAACGACACGCTTGACGGCGGCGCGGGCAACGACACGCTGACGGCCGGTGCGGGCGACGACACGCTCGGCGGTGGCGAGGGCGACGACACGCTGGACGGCGGCGATGGCGCGGACACGCTGGACGGCGGCGCCGGGACGGACGACCTGTCCGGCGGCGCCGGCGATGACAGCCTCGGCGGCGGCGAGGGCGACGACACGCTGGATGGCGGCGACGGCGACGACGCGCTCGACGGCGGGGCCGGCAATGACGGACTCGTTGGCGGCGCAGGCGCGGATACGCTCGACGGCGGCGAGGGCGAAGACAGCCTGCTGGGTGGTCCTGGGCCCGATGTTCTGACCGGCGGTGCCGGGGCGGATGCCTTCCTGGCCACGCTCGCGGATCTCGACGGCGACACGCTGGCGGATTTCGACCCGGACGGGCTCACCGGCGAGGGCGGGGAGGCGGACGGGCTGGTGCTGCTGGATCTGGCCGGCCCGCTGAGCGCCGCCATCGCGCCGGCGCCGGATCCCGACCAGGTGCTGCTGACGCTCAGCGACACCGTGGACAGCGCGACCGTGGCGCTGCCGGCGGCCTCGCTCGTGGACCTGCTCGGCCAGGAGCGCGCGGTCTCGGTGTTCGACGGCGCGGTGGTGTTCGAGCCCTTCAGCGAGATCATCGGGCGCTTCTTCCTCGACGAGGATCTGGACGGCGAGCGCGATGCGGGCGAGGGGCTGCCGGACGGGATCGACATCACCGTCACGCTCTCGCGCATCGGCGTCGAGGCGACGGCGACCGACCCGGTGACCGAGGGCGACTTCGAGTTCGAGCCGCTGGCGACGGGGGACGGCTACCAGCTCCTGATCGAGCTGCCCGACGGCGTGGTGCTGCTCGAGGAGAACGAGGTGGAGGAGGTGGTGACCGCCTCCGTCGCCAGCACGCCCGACAGCGAGGCGCTGACGGAGGCGGTGGGCGGGCTCTATCTCGCCTATCTCGGTCGCGGCGGGGACGGGGACGGGTTCGTGGCGCTGACGCGCTGGCTCGCCGACATGATCGAGGGGGGCATGAGCCTCGAGGAGGGCGTGGACGTGCTCGCCGAAGCCTTCGCGGCCAGCGACGAGTACCAGGCGCGCTATCCCTTCCTCGCCGACCCGGACCTCGCGACCCGCGAGGCGGTCGCCCAGATGGTCAACGACGTCTATCAGGGGCTGCTCGGGCGCGACGCGGACGGGGATGCGGACGATCCCGCGACCGGGCTCGGCTTCTGGACCGCGGCCTTCGAGGCGGAGATCCTTGCCGGGCGCTCGCCGGGCCCGTTCGTGGCGCAGATGCTGCGCGCGGTGGAGGCGCAGACCGAGGGGCCGGATGCGGAGGCCTATGCCGCGCGCCTGGAGGAGGCGGTGGGCGAGGCGCCCATGCCCGTGGAGCCCGATGGCGGGATCGGGGCGACCACGCAGTCGGTCGTGGCGGTCTCGGAGGAGGATCTCCTCATCACGCTCGACACGCTGGATGTGGGCGGGCTCGATCTGGATTTCGCGCTGGCGCTGACCGGCAGCATCGCGGGCCGGGTGGATTTCGACGCCAATGGCGACGGGATCGCGGCCGAGGGCGGGGTGGACGGCGTGACCGTGCAGCTGGTGCGCGACGACGCGGTGGTGGCCGAGACCACGACCATGGAGGGCGGGCTTTACAGCTTCGACACCGTGCCGGCGGGCGAGGGCTACACGCTGCTCTTCGATCCCACCGGCGCAGCCCTGCCCGCGGGTGTGGAGGCCGCCTCCTTCATCGCGAACACGCCGTTCCTCGGCGCCTCCCCGGCCGCGGCCTCGAGCGAGGCGGGCGAGCGGCTGGAGACCGATGCGTTCACGGTGGTCGCCGGCGGCGTGGCGGACCAGTCCGTCGATGCCGCGATCCTGGATCAGGGGCTGGTGGAGGTGGTGAGCCTCGGCGACCAGGTGTTCATCGACGAGGACGGCAACGAGCTCTTCACCGAGAGCGCGGATCGCGCGCTGGCGGGCGTGACCGTGACGCTGACGCGCACGGGCGTGCCCTTCCCCGGCAGCCTCGTGGACGAGAGCAATGGCAGCGGGGTCTACGGCTTCGACAACATCCCCGTGGGCAGCGGCTACAGCCTGAGCTTCGATGCGCGCGCGGCGGACACCTTCGTGACGGGCGGGCTCGTGTTCCTCGACCCGGCCGGCGCGCTGGAGGTGGACGGCAACAACGACGCGAGCGACCCGGAGGACGACCTGATCGGGGTGGTCAACGGCGTGACCCTGGCCCCGGGCGGCGGCGCGCAGCGCGACTTCATCGATGCGGGCCTCGAGCTGCTCGGCGGTGACGGCGATGCGGCGATCGGCAACCAGGTCTGGTTCGACGTGGATGGCGACGAGATCTTCCAGGCCGGCGTCGATATCGGGCTTGCCGGGGTCTCGGTGGAGGTTCTGCGCAACGGCTCGCTGGTGGGCGGCGACGTGACCGGGCCGGACGGGACCTATGAGGTCGCGGGGCTGGAGGCCGGGGACGGCTATACCGTGACCTTCGATGCGCGCGGGGTGGCGCTGCCTGCCGGCGTCTCGACCATCGCCTTCCTCGCGCCCGCCGCGCCGCTGGAGGCGGACAACAACAACGACGCCTTCGACGCCAACGGGGACCTGGTGGGCACCACCGCGAGCTTCTCCATCGTGGACGGGGCGAACGACTTCGTGGATGCGGGGCTGACCGAGGGGCTCGCCTCGCTCGGCGACCAGGTTTGGCTCGACGAAAACGGCAACAGCATCTTCGACGATGCGGATACGCCGCTGGCCGGCGTGGTGGTCTCGCTGGAGCGCAACGGCGCGTTCCTCGGCAGCACGATCACCGGCGATGATGGGCGGTACTTCTTCGACGGGCTGGCCGCGGGCGGCGGCTACGAGGTGTTCTTCGACGCCAACGACGCCTTCGTGGCGGGCGACGGCGGCATTCCGGGCGGCCTCTTCAATGACCCCTTCGATTTCCCCAGCACTGGGGGTGGCAATTTCGACGACAGCCTCGACGCGATCGATGTGACCCTCGCCTTCCTGGAGCAGGCGAGCCCGATCAATGTGGACGGCAACAACGATGCGGCGGACCCGAACGGCGATCTGGTGGGCTCCACGGGGGTCTTCGCGCTCTCGGCCGGGTTCAACGGTTTCGTGGATGCGGGGCTGGAGGAGATCGAGGGCGCGCTGATCGGCGACACGGTCTGGATCGATGTGG
>JBCBPG010000201.1:0-7021 GCA_039820865.1 Pseudomonadota bacterium | reverse complement strand
GGTGCAGGTATTCGAGGCAAAGGCGGACGAACTGCCCCGTGCTGTCGCGCATCAGCCGCCGGCGACGGTCGGCCGGCCAGTCCGGGTGGACGCGGTCGAGATTGGCGCCGACGCGGCGGCGCACGGCCGGCACCCAGGGCGCGATGGTGGCGGCGACGTTGCCGATGAGCGCGGCGGTGACATGCACCGGCAGCGGGCGGGTCAGGTGACCGACGCAGCGCCCCGCGGCATAGGCGCTCCAGGCACCCGCCCGGGACCACCAGCGGTCGCGCCAGGACGGCCGGCGGGTCGCGGCATGGGACCTGGGGCCGGGCGGCGGCGGGGCGCTCACGGTGCGATCCTCAGCGTCAGCACCCGGAAGCGCCAGGCGAGCAGCACGAAGGCGACCAGGCAGCAGGCGGTGATGGCGAGCGGCAGGCCGAGGACGCCGAGCGGCGTGTGCATCGCCAGCCACCAGCCTGCCGGGATCATCAGCACGACGAAGGCGATGACGTAGATGCCGATCGCCACCCAGGCATCGCCCAGCGCCCGGATCGCCTGGCCGGCCACGACCTGCAGGCTGTCCGGCGCGAAGATCAGGGCGGAGAAGGCGAGCAGCGCCACGACCTCGCCCGCCAGCACCGTGTCGTTGGTGTAGACGGCGGCGATCGCCGGGCGGAACAGCAGGACGGCGAGGGTCAGCACGCCCATCACCGCCGCCGCAGCGCCCATGCCGCACCAGCCGGCGAAGGCGGCCTCGCCCGGGCGGCCGCGCCCGGTCTCGTGGCCGACGCGCACGCCCGTCGCGACCGCGAGGCCGAGGCCCACCATGAAGATCGTCGTCACCAGGTTGTGGCTGATCGCATAGGCGTCGAGCGAGAGGCGGCCGAGCTGGCCCGCGAAGAGGCTGATGACCGCGAAGCCGATGGTCTCGAACCCGTTGGAGAGCCCGGCCGAGAGGCCGAGGCGGCGCATCATCGCGCCGGCCCGCCAGCCGCCGGGCCCCCAGGGCGAGGCGCGGTGCTCGCCGGGCGCGCGGGCATCGAAGACGCCGGCCTCGCGCGCGCCGGACCGGGTGAGGATGATCGCGACCATGGCGGCGACCGCGCCCCAGCGGACGATGGTGGTGGCGAGCGCCGCGCCCTCGGCCCCCATCCCGGGCAGCCCGAGATTGCCGCCGATCATCAGCCAGTTGAGCCCGAGATTGGCGATGTTCGCCCCCGCCATCACGGCGAGGGCGGGGAGCGGGCGGCCGGTGGCCTCGAGATAGAAGGCGCAGACGGCGAAGAGGACCTGCGCGATCAGCCCCGGCGCCAGCATGCGCGCAACCGCGCCGCCGGCCTCGGCCTCGTCAGCCTCGATGCCGGCAAGCGCCAGCCAGGTGTCGCCGTGCCAGGTGGCCAACGCGCCGACGGCCGAGACGGCGATGCCCCAGGCCATAGCACGCCGCCAGGCATGGCCGGTCTCGCGCCGGTTGCCCGCGCCCTCGGCCCGCGCGATCACGGGGACCGAGCCCGAGACGAGCCCGATGGCCAGCACCAGGGCCGGCACGAAGATCGCGAGGCCGAGCGTCGCCTCGCCCACCGCGCCCGGCCCGTGGCGGCCCAGCATGGCGATGTCGGCGAAGGCCAGCATCAGGATCCCCGCGCGCGAGAGCATGACCGGCCAGGCCAGCGTCATCAGCTGGACCAGGTGCCAGCGCAGGCGCGGGCCGAACGGCGCGACGTCGCCCACGGCCGTGCCGGGCAGCGGGGCGGTCCGGACCGGGCTTTCGGGGGTGTCGGTCATGGGGTGGCGGGTGTCCGGTCTGGTGGCGGGGTCGCGTGCTCGGCCGGGTCGGGGATCAGCCCCGGCCCATCTGGCGCTCGCGATGCCATACATAGAGCCCCGCCGCCACGATGACCGTCGCGCCGGCGACAGTGAGCGTCGCGGGCAGCTCGCCGAAGAAGACGAGACCGAAGAGCGTCGCCCAGACGAGCGAGAAGTAGTTGAAGGGCGCCAGCACCGAGGCCGGCGCCTGCGCGGCCGCCCAGACGAAGATCAGGTGCCCGATCAGCCCCGCGACGCCGACGCCCAGCATGCCCGGCAGCGCCTCGACCGGGGGCGTGACCCAGGTCCAAGGCAGCGTCGCGCTGGCCAGCGCGGTGCCGACGAGCGTGGTGTAGAGCATGGTGGTCCAGAGATCCTCGGCGGCCGAGAGCCGGCGGGTCAGCACCTGGAACGAGGCGAAGCAGAGCGCGGCGCCGAGCGCCAGCAGCGCCGCCGGCTGGAACACGCCGAGGCCGGGGCGCACGATCAGGAGCGCCCCGCAGAGCCCGATGCCGACCGCCGCCCAGCGCCGCGGGCCGACACGCTCGCCCAGCGTGAGGGCGGCCAGCGCCACGATCATCAGCGGCGCGACCTGGACGAGGGCGATCGCCTCGGCCAGCGCGAGGTACTGGAGCGCGGTGAAGAAGAGCGCGGTGACGGTGAAGAGAAGCGTGCCGCGGAGGACCTGCTGGCCCGGCGCGCGGGTGCGCAGCGCCCCGCCGAGGAAGGGGGCCATGATCAGGAGCAGGACGAGGAGCTGGCTGACATAGCGCGCCCAGACGACCATCATCGGCGGCAGGTGCTGGCCGAGATCCTTGGCGAAGCTGTCCATCGAGATGAAGAAGAAGGTCGCGACCAGCATGGCCAGCGCGCCCCGGCTCTCGCCCCCGAGGCCGAGCGCATCGAGCCGTCCGGCAAGCCCGGGCGCGGTGGCGGGAGGCAGGGTCATCCACAGGCGGTGCCAGAGCCGCCGCCGCCGGGCAAGCGTGCACCGTGCAAAGCCGCCTGCCGGGCGGGGTGCCGGTGTGGGGCGCCAATGTGGGGCGCCGGGCGCCCCCGCTTACGGCCCCCGCTGACGCAGGGGCCGACGCATCGCCCGCCCGGTGCCCCGATGCGGGGTGTCGGGCGAGGGTCGGTCGCGGCTGTCCACGGGTCCCCGGCGGGGCGCCGGGTGGCCGGGGGCGTCAGGGGGTGGCGGCGAGACCGGTGCCGATCATGCAATCGCGGCCGACCAGGGCGGCGAGGCGGTCGGCGGACCAGCCTTCGGTGCCCTCGGGGCGGCGCGGCAGGACGAGGTAGCGCATGTCGGCGGTGCTGTCGTGCACCCGCAGGGTCGTGCCCTCGGGCAGGGTGACGCCGAACTCGGCGAGGACGGCGCGGGGTTCCGAGACGGCGCGGGCGCGGTAGGCGCGGGCCTTGTACCAGTCGGGCGGCAGGCCGAGCAGGTTGCGCGGATAGCAGGAGCAGAGGGTGCAGACGACGAGATTGTGCACGGCCTCGGTGTTCTCGACGACGACGAGCTTGAGGATGCCGACCTCGATGCCCTCCTCGCGGCAGGCGGCGCTGCCATCGGCCAGGAGGCGCGCCCTGAAGGCGGGGTCGGTCCAGGCGCGGGCGACGATGCGGGCGCCGAGCGCGGGCGTGCGCGCGTCCATGTGCTCGATCTGGGCCTGGATCTCGGCCTCGGTCGCGATGCCCTTTTCGACGATCAGCTCGCGGAGCGCGATCTCCATGGTCTGCCAGTGGGTGAGCGGCACGTCGTCGTCCGGGCGGTAGGGATGGCCGGAGGGGCTGAGCGGGCCCCCGTGGTCATGACCATGGGCGTGACCGTCGCCATGGGGGTGGTCATGGGGCATGCGCCGCCTCCAGCCAGTGCTCGTAGATCTCGACGTCGAGGGTGTCGCCCGCCTGCTCGGTCCCCGCGCCCCAGAGATCGGCCATCCAGAAGCGCACGCGGTAGAGCGGTGCGGCCGGCAGGCCGTCGCGGTGATAGGCGAGGTGTTCGGGGTTGGCGAAGGCGCCGCAGAGACGCTCGACCCGGCCGGTGCGGCCGCGGACATACCAGGGCGTGCGGACATGGCCGGGGCCGCGGCCGGTGCGCACGCGGACGATGTCGCCGGGCGCGAAGCGGGTCGCGGTGTGCGGGTAGGGCGCCGCGGGGGCCGGCAGGGCGACGGGCGGGGGGCTGGACGGTGACGTCTCGGCCATGCGCTCAGTCCCCGCTGGCGCCGGGCGGGCGCTGGGCCTCGCCATAGGTGGTGCCGCGGGCGGCGACCTCCTCCATGCGGGCCTGCAGTTCGCTGACGCCGATCGCCCCGGTCTCGACCATGTTCTCGGCGATCGCGGCGACCCAGCGCTCGTAATAGGTCATGGTCTCGAAGGCGCCGGGGCCCATGCCCTCCAGCGCGCGGCGGAGGCCGTCGACGGTGAAGTGGCCGCCGGTGGACAGGATCACCTGCAGCGCGTCCACCCGCTTTTCCCAGAGCGCGTAGTCGTGTTCGCCGCGGGCGATCGCACCGGCCGGGGTGCCGCCGAGGTCGTGCCAGGGCCGCCCTTGGGCACTGACGGCGTCGCGCGGCGGGGCGGCGGGGGTGTCGGGCATCTCGGCCATGGAGGCAGGCTAGGACCGCCCGCCGGCCGCGTCCAGAGGCGGCTGCGTGGCGGATGCACGCTCACGCGTAAATGACCATTCCATTGCCGAGGGTTCACGATGCGCCGTGACGCTCTATCGTTGCGGGCAGACGGGGACCGAGAGACCCGCAAAAAGCGAGGAGAAGACCATGACCACCCTGATCCGTGCCGCGGCTGCCGCGGCCACTGCGATGACGCTCGCCATCCTGCCGGCCGGTGCCGGCGAGACGCCCGCGCCCGAGGGGGCCGCGGTCTACTTCGTCGGCCTCGAGGACGGTGCGACGGTGTCGAACCCGGTGACCATCCGCTTCGGCGCCAAGGGGATCGGCGTCGCCCCGGCGGGGGTCGAGAAGGAGAAGACCGGCCACCACCACCTGCTGATCAACGCCGCGCTCGAGGGCGACGACTTCGACTACGCGATCCCCGCGGACGACAACCATCGCCACTTCGGCGGCGGCCAGACCGAGGTGACGCTGGAGCTGCCGGCCGGCACGCACACGCTGCAGCTGGTCATGGGCGATCATGGCCACGTGCCGCACGACCCGCCGGTGATGTCCGAGGTCATCACGATCACGGTCGAGTAAGGCGATGCGCGGCCGGGCGCGGTCCCGGCCGCTCAGCGTTCGAAGGCGACGAGCAGGTTGTTGGCGGGCAGGCGGGTGACGGCGGGCGCGCCGAAGCCGGCCGTGGCCGCCAGCGCCGCCACCATGTCGAGGTCGCGGATGCCCCAGTCGGGGTTCTCGGCGCGCAGCACCGCGTCGAAGCGGGCATTGCCCTCGCCCGTGTGGCGCCCGCCCTCGGCATAGGGGCCGTAGAAGACCATCAGCCCGCCAGGTGCCAGCAGCCGGCCGGCACCGGCGATCAGCCGTTCGCTGAGCGCCCAGGGCGTGATGTGCAGGACGTTCATCGCGTAGAGCCCCGCGAAGGGCGCATGGGTCGAGAGCGCCGGCAGGTCGGGCCAGGCGGGGTCCATCGCGTCGAGCGAGAGGGGCGCCGCGAGGTTGGGCAGCCCCGCCTCGGCCCCCCATCCGGCGATGCTGTCGCGGTGGTCGGGGAACGGGTCGCTCGGCAGCCAGGTGAGGCCCGGCAGCACGGCGGCGAACCGCGGTCCGTGCTGGCCGCTGCCCGACCCGATCTCGAGCACCGTGCCGCGCCTGTCGCCGAAGAGGGCCGGCAGCGCCGCGGCGATGGGCTGGTGGTTGCGCTCGAACGAGGGCGAGAACAGGCGCGCATCGCCGATGTCGAGCGGCCGGCCATCGCCCCGGCCGCCCGGCGACGGCGGCGTGGCGGGGGGAGTGGCGGGGGAAGAGGTGCCGCCCCCGCCCGTCATGGCGTCAGACCGGCTTCTGGGGGGCGATGACCATGATCATCTGCCGGCCCTCGAGCTTGGGCATGGACTCGATCTTGCCGAGCCCCTCGACATCGGTCGAGACGCGTTTCAGCAGGTCGCGGCCGCGGTCCTGGTGCGCCATCTCGCGCCCACGGAAGCGCAGCGTCACCTTGACCTTGTCGCCCTCGTTCAGGAACTTGTGCACCGAGCGCATCTTGACGTCGTAGTCGTGCCTGTCGATCTCGGGGCGGAACTTCACCTCCTTGATCTCGATGACGCGCTGTTTCTTCTTGGCTTCGGCGGCCTTCTTCTGGCTCTCATACTTGAACTTGCCGAAGTCCATGATCTTGCAGACCGGGGGACTCGCGTTGGGCGAGATCTCAACCAGGTCCAGCCCCGCCTCCTCGGCCATCGAGACACCCTCCTCCGGGCGCACGACGCCGACATTGTCGCCGTTCTCGTCGATCAGGCGGATCTGCGGGACGCGGATCTGGCGGTTGACGCGCGGTCCGGTCTCGCGGGTCGGCGGGGCATTATGCGGTCGTCTGACGATGGCTCTGCTCCTCGAGGCGCCCGTCGGGGCAAAAGGGGGAAGGGCGCGGATGCCGCCATGCGCCATCCGTTTCATCGTGTATATCGCAGCTGTCCCGAAGGCGGAAGAGCACCCGGCACGCGCCGGCACGCCGCTCAGGAGGCGGGGCAGAGCCTGAGGGGGCCGTTGGTGATGCTCCCCGCCCAGCTGAGCGTCAGTTCCTCGCCGGAGAGCGTGAGCAGCAGCCGGTAGCCGTTCACCCCGTCCTCGCCGCAGAGCGCGACGGCCCCCGTGAAGATCCCGTTCTCGCGCTCGGACACCGGGAACCACGACAGCCGGCACCAGAACTGCCCGTGCTGCAGCCAGTGCTCGCCGATCACGTAGGGCTCGGCCCGGACCGGCCAGTCGGGCCGCAGCAGATCCCGCGCGCATTGCGCCTCGGTCCCCCAGGTGCCGTAGAGCACCGCGCGCCCGTCGGCGGCGGCGGGCAGGGCCAGAGCCGCGAGACAGGCGACGGCGAGACGGGCGGCGGCGAGACGGGCGGCGGCGAGACGGGCGGCGGCGAGGAGAGGGCGCATGCCCCCTTGCTCGCCCTCAGCCGCCGCCGTGGCCAGTCACTTCTCGTTGATGGGCTGGCGCCGCCCGACGGGCCTGTGCGGTGCGCCATGGCGTCCAGCGGAAAATACCTCGGCAACTGGGCGACGGATGGATCGGCGCGCCGACGTGTATGGTTTACCGGC
>JBCBPG010000200.1:0-7033 GCA_039820865.1 Pseudomonadota bacterium | reverse complement strand
TGGCCCTCGAGATAGCCGATCACCGAGGAGGTCGCGCATTTCATCGCGCCGATGACGATGAAGTCCGGCTTGATCATCGGGGCCTCGGCGGTCGCTGTCGGGAAGCGGGGTGCTGCGCGACGATAGTGGCGATGCTGCGGCGCGGCAACGGCACGCGGCCGGCCGACCCTCTCCCACCCCTCTCCCCCGGCCCCTCTCCCGCGGGGAGAGGGGGGCGGACCCGTTACCGTCGGTGCGCGGCGCCCGGCGCTGGCGCACCCCCCTCCGGCACGGAGGGGGGCCGGGGGGGAGGTCTGCGCCCCATTCCCGGCGCCGCCTGCGGTCAGTCGAGCGTCACCTCGACCGAGGGGCCGCCCCAGCCGTGGACGCTGTCGCGGGCCTCGACGCGGACGCGGTCCACGCCCTCGGGGATCGCGACGCCGGAAAGCGAGCGGGTGAAGGGCTGTTCGTCGACATGGGGATGCAGCAGCTCGCGCGTGCCGTAGACCGTGCCGTCCGGCCCGACGACGCGCCAGGCATCGGCGTAGTGGTCCCAGCCCGTGTCGCCGTGGCGCACGGTGGCCGAGAAGCGCCAGGTGGCGCCGGACGCCACCGCCTCGGCCGCGACGACCTCGGCCGGGCCGGCGACGGCAGGCGCCGGCCAGAATGCGGTGCAGAGCGTGGCGAGGCCCGCAAGGGAGGCCCCGGCGGCGGCCCCGGCGGCGGTCCGCCCGGCAGTCCGGTTGGCGGTCCGGCGGGTGGGGCGCAGGGGCGCGGGCGCGGCAAGGCATGGGCGGGACGGGCGGGTATCGGGCGTCATGGCGGTCCTCCTTGGCCCGGGCGCCGGCGGGCGACGCGACGGGCCTGACGCTTGCGGGGCTCAGGCCGCCTCCATATATCGCACCGGACGCGCGGCGGGGGGCTGCGCGCGCTTCATTCTCGGGAGTGCGTCCCGGGGGCCGCGCCCGGACCCGGCGACGCCAACGCCAATCCACGGAGATCCATCGCCCATGTCCAAAGTCATCGGTATCGACCTCGGCACCACGAATTCCTGCGTCGCGATCATGGACGGCGCCCAGGCCCGCGTGATCGAGAACGCGGAAGGGGCACGCACCACGCCCTCGATGGTCGCCTTCACCGATGACGGCGAGCGTCTGATCGGCCAGCCGGCCAAGCGCCAGGCGGTCACCAACCCGACCAACACGCTCTTCGCCGTCAAGCGCCTGATCGGCCGGCCGTACAAGGACCCGACCGTCGAGAAGGACAAGGGCATGGTCCCGTTCCCGATCGTCGAGGGCAAGAACGGCGATGCCTGGGTCGAGGCGCGGGGCGAGAAGTACTCGCCGAGCCAGATCTCGGCCTACGTGCTGCAGAAGATGAAGGAGACGGCCGAGAGCTATCTCGGCGAGACGGTCGACAAGGCCGTGATCACCGTCCCCGCCTACTTCAACGACGCCCAGCGCCAGGCCACCAAGGACGCGGGCAAGATCGCCGGCCTCGAGGTGATGCGCATCATCAACGAGCCGACGGCGGCCGCGCTGGCCTACGGGCTCGACAAGGAGGCCGCGCGCACGATCGCGGTCTACGACCTCGGCGGCGGCACCTTCGACGTCTCGATCCTGGAGATCGACGACGGCCTGTTCGAGGTGAAGTCGACCAACGGCGACACGTTCCTGGGCGGTGAGGACTTCGACCTCCGCCTCGTCGAGTACCTGGCCGACGAGTTCCGCAAGGACCAGGGCGTCGATCTCAAGCAGGACAAGCTCGCGCTGCAGCGCCTCAAGGAGGCGTCCGAGAAGGCGAAGATCGAACTCTCCTCGGCCTCGCAGACCGAGATCAACCTGCCCTACATCACCGCCGATGCCAGCGGGCCCAAGCACCTGACGCTCAAGCTCAGCCGCGCCAAGTTCGAGAGCCTGGTCGACGACCTGGTCAAGCGCACGATCGACCCGATGCGCAACGCGCTCAAGGACGCGGGGCTGAGCGCGGGCGAGATCGACGACGTCGTGCTGGTCGGCGGCATGACCCGCATGCCCAAGGTCGTCGAGACGGTGAAGACCTTCTTCGGCAAGGAGCCGCACAAGGGCGTCAACCCGGACGAGGTCGTCGCCATGGGCGCCGCGATCCAGGCGGGCGTGCTGCAGGGCGACGTCAAGGACGTGGTGCTGCTCGACGTCACGCCGCTGAGCCTCGGCATCGAGACGCTGGGCGGCGTCTTCACCCGCCTGATCGACCGCAACACCACGATCCCGACCAAGAAGTCGCAGACCTTCTCGACCGCCGATGACAACCAGTCGGCCGTGACGATCCGCGTCTTCCAGGGCGAGCGCGAGATGGCCAGCGACAACAAGCTGCTCGGCCAGTTCAACCTCGAGAACATCCCGCCCGCGCCCCGCGGCGTGCCGCAGATCGAGGTCACCTTCGACATCGACGCCAACGGCATCGTCAACGTCTCGGCCAAGGACAAGGGCACGGGCAAGGAGCAGAAGATCACCATCCAGGCCTCGGGCGGCCTGTCGGACGACGATATCGACCGGATGGTGAAGGAGGCCGAGGAGAACGCCGAGGCCGACAAGCAGCGCCGCAGCCTGGTCGAGGCCAAGAACCAGGCCGAGAGCCTGGTGCACTCGACCGAGAAGGCGCTGGGCGAGCACGGCGACAAGATCGACGACGAGGCCAAGGGCGCGATCGAGACCGCCATCGCCGACGTCAAGGGCGTGGTCGACGGCGAGGATCTGGACGCGATCAAGACCAAGACCCAGGCGCTGGCCGAGGCCTCGATGAAGCTGGGCGAGGCGGTCTACAAGGCGCAGGCCGAGACCGAGGGCGCCGAGACCGCCCCCGAGGGCGAGCCCGGCCGCCCCGACGACGACGTGGTCGATGCCGACTACGAAGAGGTCAAGGACGACAAGCGGGCCAGCTGAGGCTAACCGCGGATCCACAATGCCAAGGGGCGGTCCCGGCCGGGGCCGCCCTTTTCTGTTTCGCGGGCGGCACCCGGCCCGTCGCCCATCCGCCCGTTAACTGTCCGCCCGTCGCGGGCCCCACCCACCCGCCCGCCTCGCGCCGGGCGGGCAGGCGACGGGCTTTCGGCGCGGGGGCGGCTGTGCCATGGGGTCGGGCCGGAAGATCGGAGCCGCCATGATCCTTGTCAGTGTCCAGGCCTTTCCGCCCGCGACGGGCGGGATCGAGAACCTGCTGCACGGCACGGCGCTGCACGTAGCGCGGGCGGGGTTCGAGGTTCGGGTGTTCGGCGATGGCGGGCGGGCGGCGCGGGACTTCGACCGGGCGTCGGGGGCGCCCTATGCCGTGCGGCGGTTTGCCGGGCCGCGGCCGCTCAGGCGGTGGCTGAAGGCGCGGGCGCTGATGGCCGAGGCGCGCGCTGCGGCGACCCGGGGCGACCCGGTCGAGGCGCTGTTCCTCGACACCTGGAAGAGCCTGGAGCCGCTGCCCGCTGGCCTGCCCTTCCCCGTCGTGCCCTGGGCGCATGGCAACGAGTTCCCGCCCGACGGCCCCAAGGTCGCGCGCATCGCCCGCGCGCTTTCCAGGGCCAGCCACGTGCTGGTCAACTCGCGCGAGACGCTGACGCGCATGGGGGCAGCGCTGCCCGAGGGCATGGCGCATACCGTGCTGCACCCGCCGGTCTTCCCGGCGGTCGAGCCGACGGCCGCCGAGATCGCCGAGGCGGCGGTGCTGTGGGGCGAGGCGGGGCCGCGGCTGTTCTCGGTCTGTCGGCTGATCGACTGGAAGGGCATCGACACCGCGATCGCGGCGCTGCCGGCGATCCGGGCCGCGCATCCGGGCATCCGCTACGTCGTCGCCGGCAGCGGCAGCGACCGCGCGCGGCTCGAGGCGCTGGCGCGCGAGGCGGGGGTGTCGGAGACGGTCGTCTTCGCCGGGCGCATCGGCGACGGGCTCAAGACCGCGCTCATGCGCTCGGCCGACCTGTTCCTCCAGCCCGGGCGCAAGGTGGTCGAGGAGCGCGAGGGCTTCGGCATCACCTATCTCGAGGCGGCGCTCGAGGGGCTGCCCACCATCTGCGGCGATGCCGGTGGCGCGCCCGAGGCGATCCGGCCGGGCGAGACGGGCCTGGTGGTCGACGCCACACGGGTCGGGGCGGTCGAGGAGGCCGTGCGCTCCCTGCTCGACGACCCCGCCCGCCTGGCGGCCATGCGCGAGGCGGCCCGCGCGCACGGCCAGGCCGGGCTCTGGCAGAACCGCATCGCCGATCTCCTCGCCGTCGCGGGCCTCGCGCCGCGCGGGTAGGGCGCACCCGGCCTCTGCCGCGCCGCGCCCGGTCGACGGGCAGGGCCTCCGGCGGTCACAGGCCGCCTATCGAACGCGGCAATGGCCGATCGGACACACCAGCGGCGGCGGCAGGCGGGGCACCCGGGCGCGCCGTGCCGGCCTGGCGCGCCCCGCCACCGGGCGCCGCGCTGGCCGCCGCCGGCGGTGCGGCCTCAACCACCGGCGCTCCACCCGTGAGGCGGCTTGCGACCGCCGGCGGCCCTTGGGGCCGGTGGCACGGGGCGCCCCGCTCGCAGTCTCAGCGATCGTCGGCGACGGCGGTCTCGACCGCCTCGAGGTCGGCGCGGCGGCCGAGGCGGGCCTCGTACATCTTGACGTCGCGCAGCCACCGGGCCTGGGCCAGGACGGCGCAGAGGGCGAAGCCGTAGAGACCGGCGCGCCAGCCGCCCTTGGCGACGTACTGCTTGAAGAAATAGGCCGGGTAGCCGAGCAGGATGCGCGCCACGATCTCGGCCATCGGCCGGCGGCGCGTCTCCTCGGCGCGCACGGTCGAGACGCGGTTCATCTTTGCCACCACCTGCGCGATGTCGCGGTGGCCGTGATGGATCAGCGGACCATCGAGAAGCGGCACGCGCTTGGGATCGACGCCCGGCAGCTGGTCCCAGGCCCTGTGTTCGGGCTGGCGGTGGACGCGGCGGTCATAGAGCTTGGCGCGCGGCACGTTGAAGAAGGTCCGCCAGACCGGCCCGCCCGGCGGACGCAGGCAGAGGTCGAGGGCGTAGACGGGGTGCTCGGGCGCGCCCTCGGCGAAGAGCGTGCGGATCGAGCCGGCGAGGTCGCGCGAGACGATCTCGTCGGCGTCGAGGTCGAGCAGCCAGTCGTGGCGTGCCGCCGCCTCGCCCACGCGCTTCTGGAACCCGTTGCCGAGCCAGGGCTGGGCGATCACGCGGGCGCCGGCGGCCTCGGCAATGGCGACGGTGTCGTCGGTCGAGCCCGAGTCGACCACGATCACCTCGTCGGCCACGGCCCGGGCGGCCGTGACCACGTGGCCGATGAGCCGCGCCTCGTTCAGCGTGCGGATATAGGCCGTGACCGGCAGGCCCATCGTCGTCTCCCCCCGCGTGCTCGCGTTCCGGCGCATGGTGCGGCCGCCGGTTCGGTCACGGGACCGTCCGGAGGCCGGCTATGGCATCTCAGCCAGCCTCTGACTATATCGCCAGCCGATGCGACGGCGTGGCAGGCCATCTTAGGGGGGTGCCGCGCCGTGGGGCGTTGCGATCTGTGGGGACAGTATGGCGAAACGGGACTTCTATGACGTTCTGGGGGTCGCGAAGGGCGCGTCCGAGGACGAGCTCAAGAAGGCTTATCGCCGCAAGGCCAAGGAACTCCATCCCGACCGCAACAAGGACAGCCCCACGGCCGAGGCCGCGTTCAAGGAGGTGAACGAGGCCTACGACATCCTCAAGGACCCGCAGAAGAAGGCGGCCTACGACCAGTTCGGCCACGCGGCCTTCGAGCAGGGCATGGGCGGTGGCGGCCGGGGCCCGGGCGGGCCCGGGGGGCCGGACTTCGCCTCGGCCTTCTCGGACGTGTTCGAGGACCTGTTCGGCGACTTCATGGGCGGGGGCCGCGGCGGCCAGCGCGGGCGCGGGGGCGCGCGGCGCGGGGGCGACTTGCGCTTCAACCTGCGCATCGGGCTGGAGGACGCCTTCCGCGGCAAGCAGACCACGATCACCGTGCCGGGTGCCGCGACATGCGACGTCTGCAGCGGCACCGGCGCCGAGGGCTCGGCCGAACCGCAGGCCTGTCCGACCTGTGGCGGCATGGGCAAGGTGCGCCAGCAGCAGGGCTTCTTCACGATCGAGCGGGCCTGTCCCAAGTGCCTCGGCCGCGGCAAGGTGATCAAGAACCCCTGCCGTACCTGCCTGGGTTCCGGCCAGGTGCGGCGTGAGCGGTCGCTGAACGTCAACGTGCCGCCGGGTGTCGAGACCGGCACGCGGATCCGGCTGGCGGGCGAGGGCGAGCCGGGCGCGATGGGCGGGCCGCCGGGCGATCTCTACATCTTCGTCGACGTTGCGGCCCACGCGATCTTCGAGCGTGACGGCACCAGCCTCTACTGCCGCATCCCCGTGCCGATGACGACGGCGGCGCTGGGCGGCGAGATCGAGGCGCCGCTGCTCGACGGCGGGCGCACGCGGGTCAAGGTGCCGGCGGGCGTGCAGACGGGCAAGCAGCTCAGGCTCCGCGGCAAGGGCATGCCGGCGCTCCAGCGCTCGGGCCAGGTCGGCGACATGTACATCGAGCTCGCCGTCGAGACGCCGGTGAACCTCAGCGCCCGCCAGAAGGAGCTGCTGCGCGAGTTCGAGAAGGCAGGTGAGGCCAACTCGCCCTCCTCGAACGACTTCTTCTCCAAGGTGAAGAGCTTCTGGGACGGCATGACCGGCTGAGCCCGCCCGGCGTGACGGCTTGAGGCCGCCGGCGGTCGCAGGCCGCCTCACGGGCGTGGCGCGGGTGGCAGGGGACGCACGACCGGCGGCGGCCGAGGTGGCGCACCGTGGCGAGCCCGGCCGCCGGCTTGGACCCCCCCCTCGGTCGTCGCGCTGGTGGCGGGCTTGTCGCGGCCCGCAGGCCCGGTAGTGTCGCGCTTCTCGGTTGGAGGAGAGCGGTCATGGATACGGGCGACGGGGCGGGCCACGGGACGGGCGACGGGGCGGGCCACGGGGCGGGCGCAGGCGACGGCGCAGGCGAAGGGTCGATCGGGACGGTGGTGACCGGGGCCTCGGGGCGCATGGGGCAGATGCTGGTG
>JBCBPG010000199.1:0-7046 GCA_039820865.1 Pseudomonadota bacterium | reverse complement strand
CGACGGTGGTGAGCGAGGTGAGCAGGATGGCGCGGAAGCGGGCCCGCGTGGCCTCGGGCGCGACCTCCGCCACCGTGGCGCCGGGGCGGTGGTGATACTTGATCTGGTTCACCAGCAGGATCGAGTCGTTCACCACCATGCCGGCCAGCGCCGCAAAGCCCAGCATGCTGGGCATCGAGAAGTTGACGCCCATGACCAGGTGGCCGATGACGGCCCCGATGAAGGCGAACGGGATCAGGACCATCACCACCACCGGCTCGACATAGCTGCGGAACTGGAAGCTGAGGACGAGGAAGACGCCGACGAGCCCGAGGACGAAGCCCGAGACCATCGAGGCCTGCGTCGTCGAGGCCTCGGCATTCTGCCCTTCCAGACCCAGCGACACGCCGGGATAGCGCTCGAGCAGCCCGGGGACGAAGCGGCGCATCGTGTCGCTGACGACCTCGTTCGCATTGGCAAAGCGCGTGTCGACGTCGCCCTGGATCGTGACGGTCCGGCGCTTCTGCACGCGGTTGATCCGGGCGAAGCCGCGGTCGCGCTCGACCGTTGCCACCGAGGAGAGCGGCGCGAGGGCGCCCGACGGCGTGACGACGACGAAGTTGTCGAGGGTCGCCACGTCGTCGCGGTCGATGGCGGCCAGACGGGCATCGATCTCGAAGGATTCCGTGTCCACCTGGATCTCGTCGATGGTCGTGCCGAAGAAGGCGGCGCGCAGCTGGTCGGCGATGTCCTGCGCGCGCAGGCCCAGGATCAGCCCCTCCTCGTTGACCTTGAAGGTGATCTCCGGCTTGCCGAGGCGCAGGTCGTCGAGCACGTCGACGACACCCGCATAGCCCTCGAGCCAGGCCTGGAGCTCGGCGCTTGCCGCCTTCAGCGTCACGAGGTCGTCGCCGGACAGCCTGATGTCGATCGCGCGCCCGCCCGGACCGACGCTCGGCTCGGTGAACTTGAGCGAGATCACGTCGGGCTGCGGCCCGGTCTCCGCGCGCCAGAGCGCGAAGAAGCGCTCGTTGTCGACGGTCCGGAGCGCCGAGGTGAGGAGATCGAGGCTGACGGTGGCGACATGCGCCCCGCTCTCATGCGCGTCCTCGTTCTCGTTGAAGGTGACCGTCCGGTGGCGCACCAGCGCCTGGCCGCCGGGCTGCGCCGGCGCATGGGCCGCGTCGATCCGGTCGGCCGCGCGCAGGATGTCGTCGACCACCTGCTCGGTGCGCCAGAGCGGGGTGCCCTGGGGCAGCAGCACCCGGGCCTGCAGCGTGTCGCCGTCGATCTCGGGGAAGGCGCTGAACTTGAGCGCGCCGCCGGCGATCGCGGTGACGGCGAGGATGAAGGCGGCGACCGCACAGCCCATCGTGAGGTAGCGACGCCGCACCGCCACCCCGGCGAACGCCACGGCCACGTGGTCGCGGACCCAGGCGACGCCGGTCTCGACCCGGCGCTGCACGGCGCCGCGCCCGCCACCCCTGGCCGCCAGCGCATGGCCAAGATGGTTGGGCAGGATCAGGAACGCCTCGATCAGCGAGACGACGAGCACGGCCAGCATCACGACGGGCACGACCCGCAGCACCTGCCCGATATCGCCCTCGAGAAAGGCGAGCGAGCCGAAGATGCAGAGCGTCGTCAGGAACGATGACAGGACACCCGGCGCGACCTCCTGCACGCCGGCGACGGCGGCCTCCATGGGCGCCGCACCGGCCTCGCGCTTGGTCGCAATGCTCTCGGAAATCACGATCGCGTCGTCCATCAGCAGGCCGACGACGATCAGCAGGCCGACCATCGTCAGCATGTTGAGCGAGTAGCCGAGCAGCACCATCGCCGCGATGCCGCCGACGAAGGCGACCGGCAGGCCGGCGCTGATCCAGAAGGCGTAGCGGATGCCGAAGAACAGCCACATCGTCACCGCAACCAGGGCGAGGCCGACGGCCCCGTTGTCGACCAGCAGCGACAGGCGGTCCTGCACGACCTCGGCGGGGCTGCGCACGATGGTGAACTGCACGCCGGGCGGTGCGCGCTGGCGCTCCTCGGCGAGGAAGGCCTCGATCCGCCCGATCACGCTCAGCAGGTCGTCGCCGGCCGATTTCGTCACCTCGAGCAGCGCGGCCGGTTCGCCGTCGAACAGGATCTTGACCTCGTCGCTCTCGAACCGGTCGTCGATGCGGGCGATGTCGCCGAGACGGATCTGGCCGCCGTCCTCGCTGGAGATGATGATGAGGTCGCGCAGCGCCTCGACGCTGCGACGCTCGTCGGCAAAGCGCAGCAGGATCTCGCCGTCGCGCCCCTGGATCGTGCCGACGGGCAGGTCGATGTTCTGGCGCTGGATCGTGGTCGCGACGTCCTGCAGGCTGAGGCCGAACTGGCGCAGGGTCGCATCGAGGATCTCGACGCGGAACTGGCGCTCGGCGAACCCGCTGATCTCGATCTTGGGGATACCGCCGAAGGCCTGCATCCGGCGCTTCACCTGCTCGGCATAGGTCTTGAGGTCGGGCCGGCTCATCGCGCCCGACACGGCGACCGAGGCGACGAAGTCGGTCCGGCCGAGCTGCTTGACGATCGGCTCCTCGACCAGGTCGGGAAAGTCGTCGATACCGTCGATCTCGGTCTTCACGTCGCTGGCGAAGCGGTCGAGGTTCGTGCCCTCGCGCATCTCGACCACCGCGGTGGCCCGGCCCTCCAGCGCCTCGCAGGAGATCTCGAAGACATCGTCGACGCCGTCGATGGCATCCTCGATGCGCTGGCAGACGGTCTCCTCCACCGTCTCGGCCCGCGCGCCCGGATAGGCGACGCTGACCTGCACCCGCGACGGCTCGATCCGCGGAAAGGTCTCGCGCTGGAGCGTCGGCAGGATCGTCGCCCCGATCGCCAGCAGCCCGATCATCAGCAGGGTCGCGATCGTCGGGTGGCGGGTGAAATACGCGATCATTGGCCGGCAACCGGCGCAGCGGCCGCGATGCCGGCCTCGGCGACGGGGTCCAGCAGCATGCCCTCGATGGCGGGCGAGATGTCGCTCACGACCACACGGTCGCCGAAGTCGAGACCGTCCGCGATCAGCGCCTCGCTGCCCTGGAAGGCGCGGACGGTGACGCGCCGGGCCTCGAGGCGGTCCTCGGCATTGGCGACGAAGACGTGGTCGTCACGCACCGCGGCACGCGGCACGACCCGCTGATCGGCCAGTGCCCTGCCCTCCAGCGTGACGCGCACGAACAGGCCCTTGACCAGCGGCGGACGCACGCCCGGCTGGATGTCCTCGTAGGGGTCGTCGACCGTGACGATCACGCCGACCGAGCGGCTGGTCGCGTCGATCGTGTCGGAGGTGCGCTGGACCTGGGCGGGCCAGACGACGTCGAACTCGCCCGAATGCACCGCCACCGTCGCCGTCCAGCCGAGCCGGCCAAGCGCCGAGCCGGGTTCGGCCTGCCTGCCGGTCGGCGGACGAAACCCCGGCGGGACCGCCAGCGCGATGAAGCGGGCGAACTGGTCCTGCGGCACCTGCGCGACGATCTCGGCCGCGCTGACATCGCCGGCCGAGGCGAGGCTGGTGCCCGCCGTCACGAACTGCGTCGCCTCGACCTCCTTGCTCGAGATCCGGCCGCGGAACGGCATGGCAATGCTGGTACGCTCAAGGTCGAGCCTGGCGCTGGCCAGCCGGGCTTCGGCCACGGCGATCTGGGTCCGCTGGGTCTCGATCTCGGCCGGGTAGAGGCTTATCGAGTTCTCGAGTTCCTGCACCGCGATCTGCTGCTGGAAGAACTCGCGCTGGACGACGTCGAGGGCCGACTGGCTGGTGACGCCGCGGGCCAGAAGCCCCTCCTGGCGGGTCAGTTCGTCCCGCTTGACCTTGAGCGAGCGGCGCTCGATCTCCAGCGAGCGCTCGGTGTTCGCCGCCCGGATCTCCAGCTCGCGCAGCTGCGCCTTCGCGGCATCGACATTCGCCGCCTCCTCACGCACGGCCAGCTCGTATTCTTCCGGGGCGATGCGGATGATCTCGGTGCCGGCAGGCAGCATCGCGCCGACACGCAGACCCGGATGGACGAAGGCCACGCGACCCGGCACCTGTGCCACGGCATTCCAGGTCCGGACCGGCTCGACGCTGGCATAGCCGACGACGCTGGGCACGAACGCCACCGGCTCCAGCGCCATGACGCGGACGCTACGGGCCCGCTCGCCAAGGGCCGCCTGCTCCGGTGGCTCGCGCGACCCCGTGACCATGACGAAGACCAGCACCGCGAGCCCCACGGGGACCGCGAAGCTGAGCAGTCGAAGCACGGGCGTTCTCGACATGGAAACCTCGATCATGGTCGTGCGACCCGGACCAGCGCCCGCGCCCCCTGGCGAACGCTGCAAGATAGCGTCTCCGGCGCCCTGCGCATCGGTTGACAGGGATCTCAGTTGACCGGGCCCACCGACTGGCACCGCGGATCTCCGCTCGCCCGCCGCAGGGGCACGGACGCTCACCCGGGCGGCGACAGGGCGGCGATCCCGGGGGGCGCGTTGCAGGCGCGGTTCGGGTGAGCTGGCGTCTCGGTCTCAGCGGGGGGGCGGGACACGGCGGACCTGCGCGCCCGGCGCGGCGTCGGGATCGTAGACGAAGCGCGGGCTGCGGTCGGCAAAGGCGTGGAGGTGGACGAGCGTGCTCTCGCCATCGATCAGGATCACGGCATAGGCGGGCGGCTCGAGGCTGGAGAGGTTCTCGCGCCCGTCGCTCAGCACCAGCTGGTTCTGGTGGTTGGTACCGGGCAGCGCCGAGACCGGGATGCCGCGCCAGCTGCCCGAGACCGGGCGGTGGACATGACCGAAGAAGATCTGGCGGATCGCCCGACCCTCGAGCACCGCGGCGAAGGCTTCCGGCTCGTCGAGGCCGTACTGGTCCAGCCGCGGGATCCCGATGGCCATCGGCGGGTGATGCATGAAGAGAAAGGCCGGCCCCGTCGTGCCGTCCAGCGCCTCGGCCAGCCAGGCCCGGCGCGCCGCGCAATAGGCGCCGGAATGGACCCCGGGATCGACGGTGTCGAGGAAGAGGAGGCGGAACCCGCCGAGGTCGCGCACCGACTGCAGGAAGCCGTTGGCATCCGCCTCGACCTCCGGGAACGCGGCAGAGAGCGCCGCGCGGTCGTCGTGATTGCCCGCGACCAGCTGCCAGGGCATCGGCAGGCGCGCCAGCTCGCGGCGCAGGATCGCATAGGCCTCGGGCAGGCCGTCATGGGCGAGATCGCCGGTCAGCACCACCAGCGCGGCATCCGCATGCTCGGCGATCACGCTGTCGATCGCCTCGGCCAGGCGGGCGGCCGGATCGCTCTCGAACAGCCGCTCGCCCCCCGGCACCAGGTGGCAGTCGGTGATCTGGATGATCTTGAGCATCGCCTATCCTTTCAGGGCGCCGAGGCTGATCCCCTCGATGAAGCGGCGCTGGGCCACCAGGAACGCCAGGATCAGGGGGGCGGTGATGATCACCGTGCCCGCCATCAGCTCGCCATAGCGGTCGCCGGCATCGGCCGAGCGGAAGGCGAGGATGCCGAGCGGCGGGGTGTTGAGCTCGGGCGAGCGGATCGCGATGATCGGCCAGAACAGGTCGTTCCAGTGCGAGACCACCGAGAAGATCGCGAAGGCCGTCGCCGCGGGCGCCGTAAGCGGCAGCACGATGCGCAGCATCACCGAAGCCTCGGAACAGCCGTCGAGGCGCGCGGCATCGAGCAGCTCGTCCGGGATGGTGCGGAAGAACTGGCGGAACAGGAACACCGCGAAGACCGAGGCGGTGAAGGGCGCGATCAGCGCGAAGTAGGTATCGGCGAACCCCGACAGCGCGAGGCCGAGGTAGATCGGCAGCGCCGTCGCCTGCATCGGCACCAGGAGCCCGAAGATCACGATGCCGAACAGCACCTCGCGCCCGCGGAAGCGCAGCTTGGCCAGCGCATAGGCGCAGGGCACGGCGAAGATCAGCTGGAAGACCAGGATCCCCGCGCAGACGATCACGCCGTTCAGCAGGTAGCGCAGCAGCGGCTCGGCCCGGAGCGCGTCGGGGAAGTTGTTCAACCCTTCCCAGGACCCGGGGATCAGCGAGAGCGTGCCGCTGAAGATCTCGTCCACCGGCTTGATCGAGAAGGCGAGCATGTAGGCGAAGGGGAACAGGAACACCGCCGCCGCCGCGCCCAGGATCGCCAGCCGGATGACCGCGCCCGCCCTCATCCGTAATGCACCCGCCGATCGAGCAGGCGGAACTGGATCGCCGTCAGCGCCACCAGCACCAGCAGGAACACCACCGTCAGCGCCGAGGCATAGCCGATGCGGAAATAGGTGATCCCCTCCTGGTAGATCGTGAAGAGCACGACCTCCGAGGCCCGCCTCGGCCCGCCCTGCGTGAGCGCCGCGACGGTCTCGAAGACGCGGATCGCGCGCAGCATCGCGATGATCGTCACGAAGACCATCGTGGGGCCGAGGAGCGGCCAGGTGACGGTCCAGAACCGCTCCCACGGCCGGTGGGCGCCATCGACCGCGGCGGCATCGTAGAGGTCCTGCGGGATCGACTTCAGCCCCGCCAGCACCAGCACCATGACATAGCCGGCCGTCTCCCAGATCCCGATCGCGGCCAGCGTCGCCAGCACGATCCTCGCGTCGCTGAGAAAACGCTGGGGCGGCACGCCGACGAAACCGACCAGCGTGTTGACGGGGCCGAGTGTGGGGTGGAGCAGGAACTCCCACACCACCGCCATGGCGACGGTGGTCGAGACGACGGGCAGGAAGATCGCCGAGCGGAAGAAGGTGCGCCCGATCGGCGAGGCCTCGACCAGCACCGCGAGCCAGACGCCGAGCGCCACCGAGATCGGCACCACCAGCGCCGTGTAGACCGCGGTATTGGTCGCCGAGTTCCAGAAAATCCGGTCGTCGAAGAGCTCGCGGTAGTTCTCGAGCCCGGCATAGGTGAGGTCCTTCTCGCCGAGCTTCCAGTCGCTGAGCGAGAGGCCGATGACGGCGAGCGCCGTCCCAACTGGGCGAGGCGCGGGCATGAGCGCGCCGGGACTGCCCTCCCAGGCGCCTGCGGCCTGGGGCATGGT
>JBCBPG010000198.1:0-7054 GCA_039820865.1 Pseudomonadota bacterium | reverse complement strand
GTACAGGAAGATCAGCGACCAGAAGTGGATGATCGACAGCTTGTAGCTGTAGACTGGTCGTTCAGCCTGTTTCGGGATAAAGTAGTACATCATGCCGAGGAACCCGGCGGTCAGGAAGAAGCCGACCGCGTTATGGCCGTACCACCACTGCGTCAGCGCGTCCTGCACGCCGGCAAACAGCTGCACCGACTTCGAGCCCCAGATCGAGACCGGGATCGACAGGTTGTTGACCAGGTGCAGCATCGCCACGGTGACGATGAAGCTGAGCAGGAACCAGTTGGCGACGTAGATATGCGGCTCGCGGCGCTTGATGAGCGTGCCGAGGAAGACGGCGAGATAGGCGACCCAGACCAGCGTCAGCCAGATGTCGACATACCACTCAGGCTCGGCATACTCCTTGGACTGGGTGCCGCCGAGGACATAGCCGGTCGCCGCCAGCACGATGAAGAGCTGGTAGCCCCAGAACACGAACCAGGCGAGATCGTTCGACCAGAGCGGCGCGCGGCAGGTGCGCTGCACGATGTAGAACGAGGTCGCGATCAGCGCGTTGCCGCCGAAGGCGAAGATCACCGCCGAGGTGTGCAGCGGCCTCAGCCGCCCGAACGAGGTCCAGGGCAGGTCGAGGTTCAGCACCGGAAAGGCCAGCTGGAAGGCGATGTAGGTGCCCGCGATGAAGCCGATCACGCCCCAGAAGGCGGTTGCGACCACGCCGGCGCGGACGACGGCGTCATGGTAGCCCGTCGCCGCGTCCGGCCCGATGGCCACCGCAGGGCGCTCGCCAGCCGTCATGACGCGCCAGAACAGGAACACGCTCAGCGCCATGATCATCAGCGCATGGACGCGGTAGGCGAGGTCGTGTCCGAAATTCGCCGCCATGGCAGCGAAGACCGCGATCACGCCCAGCCCGGTAAGCTTGAAGGCCGTCGGCATGGAGGTCTCCCGTCAGCAGGTCGCCGGCGGGCAGTCCTCCGGCATGCCGCCTGACTGGCATCGCGGCGCAGCGCGGCACCTTGACCTCGGTCAATGCCGGTATCCGGAAAGAACCCCCGTCACGCGGACGCGCGCATCCGCCGCAGCCAGGGGCAGGCGGCGGGGCTGGGCGTAGGGTGCGTGGCACGCACCGCCGGGGCAGCGGACGCGGGGAGGGGGGGTGCGTTTCGCGCAGCCTACAGGGTCAAGACGTGGCGTCAGGCGATGGGCGCGCCGTCGCCGTCCTCGCCCGAGATCTCGGCCAGTTCGTCGATGTCGAGGATCTCGACATGGCGCGCGCCGTTGGCGAGCTGGATCAGCCCGTCGCGCCTGAGCGCCGTCATCTGCCGGCTGACCGTCTCGATGGTGAGGCCGAGGAAGCTCGCCATGTCCTCGCGCCCCAGCGGCAGGTCGATCGTGATCGAGCCGTCCGCCTCGGGCCGGTCGAGCTGGCCGACGCGCCGCGCCACCAGCACGAGAAAGCTCGCCACCTTCTCGCGCGCGGTCTTGCGGCCGAGCAGCAGCAGCGTCTCGCGCGCGGCGTCCAGCTCGTCCAGCGTCATCGCCAGCAGCCGGCTCTCCAGCGCGGGCGAGCGCGCCATCAGCGCCTCGAAGCGCGGGCGGTCGAAGGTGCAGAGCAGCACCTCGCCCACCGCCTCGGCGTCGTAGCCGACCGCGGGGCGCATCGGGCGGCCGATGAAGTCGGAGGGGAACAGCAGGCCCACGATCTGGCGGCGTCCGTCGGCCATCATCCGCGTCAGCGCGACATGCCCCTCGACCACCGAGCCGACGAAGGACAGCGGCTCGCCCGCCACCGCCAGCGTCGCGCCGTGTTCGAAATGGCGGTAGCGCTTGATCGTCTCGAGCTCCGCCAGCTCTCCCGGCCCGCAGCGCGAGCAGACCGCGCGGTTGCGGATCGAGCAGTCGGCGCAGGTCATCAGCCGCGTCGCCGCCATGCCCTGGACGCCGGGACCGGGCGGGACCTTCTGCAACAGGGACGTGCCGGACGCAGCCTTCGGCGCCCCGCCCGGGCGAGCGGCATCGGCACCGTTCCGGCCCCCATGCGACGCATCCGGGGCTGGCGGTGAGCCCGGCTTTATGCCGGTACCCGCTGCCCCGTTCTCGCCGGTCGTGCGGCGGCGATCCCGGTTTTCTGTGAGGCTACGTTCCACCATGCGGTCCAGCCTCTCATGCTCTTGCGCCAAGTCAAGGCGACATCGCGTTTCGGGCCGCACTCAGGGGCATGGCATCACCGGACGCGACACAGCAGCGACGCCCTGCCAACGGCCGGAACCGGGGGATCGGCCCGGGTCGGGGCGATGCTACCGGTCCCAGTCCCGATCCCGCCGCGGCGGCGATTTCAGGGCGCGCCCTCGGTGCCGACGGGCCGCAGGGCGGGACCACGGCACCGCCGCGCTTCGCGACCTACCCCACGCTCGACCGATTCCTTCCGCTGGAGGGGTCGGAGGCTGCCGGCTGGCTGGCCGAGGTGCCCGCGCCGGGCCCGATCGAGCTCTACCTGCACGTCCCCTTCTGCGCCGAGCTCTGCGCCTTCTGCATCTGCCGCGCCGAGCGGGCGCGCAATGCGGCAGCGCTGGACGCCTTCCTCGCCACGCTTCTGGCCGAGATCGACCTCGTGGCAGGCGCGCTGCCGGCCGGTGTCGAGACAGCCCGCCTGCACCTCGGTGGCGGCTCGCCCGCGATCCTCGGTGCGGCGCGGCTGGCCCGGCTGGCCGGGCGCCTGGCCTCGGCCCTGCCCGGCGCGCCCGGATGCGAGCGGGTGGTCGAGACCGCGCTGGCCGACCTGGACACCGCTGCGCTGGAGGCGATCGCCGCCTTCGGGGCGACGCGGGCCGTGCTGGGGCTGGGCGAGGCGGCGGCCGGCGCGGGCGGAACCTGGCTTCGCCGCGGCCGCGGTCGTGCCGGCGCGCGCCAGACCGGACCCGTCGGGGATGTCGTGTCCGAGAGCGCCGATGCCGCCATCGCCGATGCCCTCGCCGCCCTGGCCGAGGCCGGGGTGGGCGACGTCACCATCGAGCTTCTCGTCGGCCTGCCGGGTGCGCCCGTCGCCGCGCTCGCCCGGGCCGCCGCCGCCGCGGCCGCCGCGGGGGCCGGGCGGATCGTCCTTGCGCCCTACCTCCAGCGCCCCGACATCGCGCGTCGCCAGCGCGGCATTCCCGCCGCCCTGATGCCGCTGCCCGGCGAGGCCGAGGAGGCCCGCGGCCGCGCCCGCCGCGCCCTGCGGCGCGCCGGCTATCGCCGCCTTGGCGTCGACACCTGGATCCGCCCGGGCGACACGCTCGGCCAGGCGGCGGCGGCGGGCGTCGTCGGCTGGGGTTTCGCCGGGCTGGTGCCGCGGGTCGCCCCCGCGATCGTCGCCCTCGGCCCCTCGGCCGTGTCGCGCCTGCCGGGTGGCTACCTGCAGAACGGCGCCACGATTCCGGCCTGGTCGCGTGCGGTCGACCGGGGGCGGCTGCCGGCCTGGCGGGGCCACGGGCTGGGTCCCGGCGACCGGCTCCGACGCGCCGCCATCGAGGCCCTGATCGCCGCGGGGACGCTCGATCTCGAGGTGCTCGGCGCCCAGGCCGCCCGTTCGCGCGAGGCGGCGGCCTTCGAGCTGGAGCTCGCCACGCTCGCCGAGGCGCTGCGCCACGCCGCGCGGGGGCTCGACCCGCGGGCGGTGGATGCCTGGACCGACCGTGCCCTGCCCGCGATCGTGCTGTCGGATGCCGGTATGGACGAGGCGCATGGTCTGGCCGCGGCCATTGCCGCCGCACCGCATGCCACGCCCCCGGTCTGGCCGGTGCCCCCCGATGCGTCTCCCGGTTCGTTCTGGGCGGACGCAGGCTCTCTCTAGCGCCGCCTCCCCGACGACACGACGACACGATGACCCGACGACGCAGGCTGCGCTGGGTGGCGGCCCGCGCCCGTTCGGGGTCCATCCTCGTTAGGCGTTTGTTCAGCCGTGTCGCGTTGTCTTGTGGGGAAACCGTTGCCGATTCCGTCCCGGAGGCCCGCCATGCCCCAGCCGCTGCCGTCGTCGTCCCTGGCCCAGCGCCGGAGGTGGGGCGATCACGCCGAGGCGGAGGTCGAGCCCGGCGCAAGACGGCGCGGCCTGCCGGCCCGACCGCTGGTCGTCGCCCCGCCGGCGCCCAAGGCGCTCCGCGTCGCCATCCGCGACCTCTCGGACGCGACGGCGGAACCGGCGGCTGCCCCGGCACCCGGCATGACTCTGGGGCAACCGGCGGACCTCGAGACGATCGCACCCCGTCTCTGCGTCGCACAGACGGCGCGCACCTGGCTTGCGCTCGTACATCTGCCGGGCGTCCGGGCCGACGAGGTGCGGATCGACTGTGGTCCGGGCACCCTCACGGTGGTCACCGCAGGGGCGCGGCGCTACCACGCGGTTCTCCACCTGCCCGAACCGGTCGAGGACGAGCGCGGCCAGCGCCGGCTCAGCGCCTCGTTCCGCGCCGGCGTGCTCGACATCCGCCTCGGCGCCGGCTGATGGCGGAGCGTGCCTAGCGTCCCATGCTGTCCCAGCCCGTCGCCTTGCGCACCGCCCAGATATAGGCGCGGTTCGGCAGCAGCCCGATCAGGCGGAGCAGCAGCGCGAAGACCAGCGGAAAGCGGATCTCGAAGCCCGGCCTGGCAAGCCCCGCCGCGATGCGCTCCCCCGCCTCCTCCGGCTTCATGAGGAACGGCATCTCGAACGCATTGACCGCGGTCGCGTCGGTCTCGACGAAGCCGGGGTTGATGACCGAAATGCGCACGCCGCGCGTCGCCAGGTCCATGGCCAGCGCCTCGGCCATCGAGATCACGGCCGCCTTGGTCGGCGAATAGGCGACGGCATCGGGCAGCCCGCGATACCCCGCGACCGAGGCCATCAGCGCGACATGGCCGCTCCCCCGCGACAGCATCGCCTTCAGCACCGGCTCCAGCCCGTTGGCAAGCCCCAGCACGTTCACGTCGAGATGCTTCGCGACGACCGCGGCGCTGAAGCCGGTCGCGCGCATCGGCGTGTAGATCCCGGCATTGAGGACGGCGAGCGCCAGCGGCCGCTCCGCCTCGATCGCGTCGACGATGCGGGTCATCGAGGCCAGGTCGGTCACGTCGCCCGGTGCCGCGACGATCCGGCCCTCGAGCCCGGCGGCCTCGGCCGCGAGCGCCTCCAGCGCCTCGGCACGCCGCGCGGTCGCGTGCACCACCCAGCCGCGCCGGGCGAGCGAGAGGCAGAGCGCGCGCCCGATCCCGCCGGAGGCCCCCGTGACCCAGGCGACGCCATCCGCGGGCGTCACGATCTTCTGCCAGATGCTGCCCATCGCTCAACCGCTCCTGCATTGCCGATCCCGCGACCCGGCCCGCGATATGGCCCGCGATATGGCCCGAGACCCGGCCCGAGATCCGGCCCGAGACCCGGCCCGAGACCCGGCCCGCGATCCGAGACCGGCGTCCGGACTTCCGCACCGCGACCCCGCGGGCCGGCGCGACGGTCACGCCGGTCCGCCGCATGACCGCCCTGCACCGCCGGCGGGGCCCGAGGTTTCCGCCGGCCTGCCGGGATCAGGCGGGGGCCGAGGCGCGCCAGAGCGCGGCGACGCCGCCCGTATCCTCGATCACCTCGTAGCGCGCCGGCTCGCCGCCGGCGTCGAAGCGGCAGCCCGTCCATTCTCCCGCCGCGTCGTAGATCAGCACGTTGCCGAGGTCGCCGCCGATCTCGAAGGCATCGGGCTCGCCGGAGAGCGGGCGCGGCGCGATCTCGACCGGCCGCCCGGTCTGGGACGAGATCCAGGGCCGGCGCTCGAGGAAGGCGCGCGTGTAGTAGGTCGTCGCCACGCCGTCGCCCGGCCGGGTGCCCTGGAAGCCCGATCCGTCGATCTCCAGCACGTCGCCGGCACGCCGGATACGCGCGAAGTCCTCATCGCCATCGTCGTTCGTCCGGCTGTCGAGCGAGGCGAGCGCGCCATCGGCCCAGCGCTCGCGCACCGACATCTCGTAGCGATAGGCCGCGATGCCCAGCACGCGGACCACGATGTCGATGTCGATGTCGATCTCGAAGCCGTCCGCGCCGTGGCGGGCCGTCAGGACATGGCGTCCGATATCGCGGCCCGCGCGCAGGATGCGGAAGACCCGCCGGGCCTCGCCCGCGCTGCCGTCGGCCAGGGCCTGCCCGGTGAAACCGCCGCCGACACCGACACCGCCACCGGCCGCCAGGCCCGCCATCGCGGCCGAGCGCAGAAAATCCCGTCGTTCCATCATGCTCTCCCATGCGAAGCCGGCGCCTGGCGCGGGTCCCACCCTGGACCCGCACCGTGCGGTGCCGGTTTGTCGGGGGATACGCGGCTACTCGGCCAAGAGGTTCAGGGCGCGGGAAAATCGTCCCGTAAACCGCAGGCTGCCATCCATTACCACCAGGCAGATGCAGGTCGCCTCGCCGGTGATCCGGGGGCGGTGGTCGTCGTCCTCGGTGCAGACGGCGACGTCGCCGCGCCGGTAGGTCATGCCCTGGTCCTCGAGCTGGCCGGACAGGACCAGCGTCAGCTCGGTACCCTCGTGCGTGTGCTGCGGGATCGAGGCGCCCGGGCGCGCGCGCAGCAGGCTCACATGCTCGTCGTCGAAGCCCGGCAGCTCGTATTCCGATACGCCGGGCAGGCGGAAGCGCCAGGCCAGCGCGCCCGACCCCGAGGCGCCGTCCGCCACCTCGATCGCCTGGCGCAGCGGGGCGGGCAGCCCCTCGAGGCGGTCGCTGATCGCCGGGCCGGCCGGTGAGGGGGGCATCGACTGTGTCATCTGCGGGGCCGCAACAGCGTCCGGCTGGACCATCCCGTGCGCCGCGTCGCCCGCCAGGTCGCAGGACGCACCGGTGACAGGACCAGCCTCGCCGATCGCCGCCATCACCGCCGACCGCGTGCCGGCCGAGACCGGCTCGGGCCGCTCGCCCGCCAGCAGGACGCCGCCCAGGCTTTCCATCGCGCCGACGCGCGCGCGGCTCTCCGGGCTCAGCGTCAGATGAGTGGCCACCAGCAGCGACATGCCCGGCGTGCTCGAGCCGCTTGCATAGGCCGCCAGCATCTCCTGCGGTGGG